>DATNQN010000053.1 GCA_036703985.1 Leptolyngbyaceae cyanobacterium | reverse complement strand
TCACAACTTCCCTCTCGACTTGGCGGCTGGTGAAGCTGCTCCGGTGGCTTTGACTGCTCCTGCTATCAATGGCTAATTGCTAGAAAGCTAGCTAACTAAATAACAAAAAGGCGCTCTCTAAAAAGGGGGCGCTTTTTTGTTCAAAATAGTTTTTTTAGGTAAATTCAATGTAAACATTTTTCATCTTGCGGCGAGTAATCCGCGCAGTTAGTTGCTTTTTCGGTCAGTGCATCGGAAGGATTCACCGCACACTTTAGATAATGATTACCAGAAAAATAACGGCATTTTTTACAAGGAACTTCATCTAAACGTTTAATGTTAAAAGAAATTTCTTCTTTAATAAATGTCCATCTTTTTAAGAGTGCAAAAAAAATTACCGAGCAACCTAGCAGCATCCCAATAGGTGCCCACAATATTAGAAAATCTGCTAAATTTCCACTGTTTCCGGTATATGGCTTACTGTTATCTATTTTTGTTTCGCTCACTGATGTGGATTTAAAATTATTTTTCGCTACTCCATATTGACTGGCAAATTCATCAGCATACATGATGGTTAACCTCTGATAATTATCTTAGGATAGATGAGAATTTAAGGAATGGTTCGAGCTAATCGAGAGAAATATTTAGCTTGATGATGGAAAAATAAGGAATTTAAAAAAACTTTATCATCTCCATAAGAATGATTCCTCAGAAGATGACTCTTATAGATATAACAAAAAATATATTTTCATTTATCTACCGAAAGTTTAGCTCAGACATTATGGTTATATATCCAGAGAAATAAATGAAATTCATGATTTTTTGTAGCAAATTGCGCTATTTTACTCTACATTGCGATACCGTTCTCCACAGGAAAATATTTAAGCTATTGGTTTAGGCAGAAGTTACTCAGAACAAGCTGGCAGATGAGTAACATTAAGTCCAGTTAATCAATCAGCATAGTCGTAATTTAGGGTATTGGACTGGACGCGATCTAACTATGTTTAGTGATGTTAGTTAATTTGGGGATGTGGGTTTTAAAGGAATCTCGATCGCGAATTCCGTTTGGTGACCTAATTCAGAGTTACATCTGAGAGTACCGTGATGTTTTTCCACAATAATTTGATAACTAATGGATAATCCCAATCCCGTACCTTTTCCTACAGGTTTGGTGGTGAAAAAGGGATCGAACAAACGTTGTTTGACATTGGATGGGATGCCTGGGCCATTATCAATAATCCGAATTAAAATTCGCTCGTTTGATATTTCTTCATTTTCCGAAAGTAATGAGTCTTGACGAGTTACTGTTTCAGTAATTATCGAAATTTGGGGAGTAACAGAAGAGTCCTGGCTAATTTTTTGTTCTAAAGCGTCAATCGCATTATTTAAAATATTCATAAATACCTGATTTAGCTGACCTGGATAACAATCTACTTTCGGTAATTTTCCATAATTTTTAATTACTTCAATTGCGACTCGGCTAGGTTGTTCTTTCAAGCGATGTTGTAAAATTAGCAGAGTGCTGTCAATGCCTGAATGTAAATCGACTTGTTTGCTTTCTGCTTCTTCAAGACGGGAAAAGTTTCGCAAAGATAAGACTATTTCCTTGATACGCTTGGCGCCTTCTTGCATGGAACCAAGCAATCTTTGAAAATCTTGAGTGATAAAATCAAGCTCGATGTTTTCAATTTCATCGGAAATTTCTATAGGTGGTTTTGGATAATATTTTTGATAAAGTTTAATCAAATTAGTGAGACTAGAAGCATATTCAATTGCTGGTGAAATATTGCCATAAATAAAACTAACTGGGTTGTTAATTTCATGAGCTATACCAGCTACTAATTGCCCTAAACCAGCCATTTTTTCATTATGCACTAATTGAGCTTGGGTACTTTTTAGTTTGTGTAAGGTAATTTCTAGTTGTAAGGCTTTGGAACGTTCCCGCGCTTCTGATTGTCGCAATGCTATTTCTACGGTTTTGCGTTCGATAATTTCATTTTTGGCTTGCTCGAATAAGATGGATTGCTGAATGGCGATCGCTAATTGCACGCTGAGTTGTTTGAGAGATTCTATTTCCGAAGAAAGCCATTGTCTGGGACTACTGCAATGGTGTGCCATTAACAGTCCCCATAAATTTTTTCCTTGCCGAATGGGAACTACTATTGCTGCTTTGATTTGTAAGTGTTTGAGAAACTCGATTTGACACTCGCTTAAACCAGATTTATCAATATCTTCAATGGCAGAAATGGTATTTTCTTGATAAATCAGCACTTCGTTTTGGTGAGAACAATGGCTTTGAATATCGATGCCAAGGGTGGGTATCCATCCTTCAATGACTGATTCGACGACGACTACTCCGCTACGATCTGAGTGAAAACGGTAAACGATCGCGCGATCGGTTTGCAAAAACTGTTGTACTTCTTTAACAGCAGTTGTTAAAACTTCTTGCAAATTAAGAGATTGGCGAATGCGTTCTTGCATAACGTTTACCAATCTTTCCCGCAAAACTTGTTGCTGTAAAGCTTCTTCTGCTTGCTTGCGTTCGGTAATATCCATTGCCGTACCGAATAGCCGCAATACTCGACCGGAGTTACTCAGCAGTGCTTTTCCCTTACTGTTAATATATCTGAGTTTTTCATCGAAGCGATAAATTCGATAGTCAATATCATACGGTATCCCCTCAGTCATGGCTGTTTCTAAAACTTGCAAAAAAGAGTCTCGATCTTCTTGATAAACTTGTTTGACAAGTTGAGTAAAAGTCGGTGGTTTTCCTGGCTTACAGCCAAAAATTCGGAATAGTTCGTCTGACCAAGCGATCGTTCCGTTGGTAACGTCAAATTCCCAATTACCGATGTGAGCAATTCTCTGTGCTTCTTGTAAATTATCGGTTAATTTGAGGTTCTCTTCTTCTGCTGCTTTGCGCTCGCTAATATCTAAATTAGTACCCAACATCCGCACGGGATTTCCTAATTCATCCCGGTTGAAAATCTTCCCTTGCGATAAAATCCATTGCCAATTTCCGGATTTATTTTTTATGCGAAATTCTACTTCGTAAATATCCGTATAACCTTGCAGGTGATCGTTTAAAATTTGCAAAACTCTGGGTAAGTCTTCTGGATGTAAGAGTTGTTCCCAAGCTTGGTAATTATTTTCAATTTCCCAAGATTCGTAACCCAACATTTTCTTCCACTGGGAATCGAAATAGGTTTTTCCAGTGCGGATATTCCAATCCCACATTCCTAAACCGCTACCTTCTAAAGCCATTTGCAATCTTTCTTCGCTAAAGTGCAAAGCTGCTTCTGTTTGTTTGTCCTTGGTAATATCCCTAGCAATTCCTAAAAAACCAGTAATATTACCAAATCCATCTCCGATCGGCGTTACCGACAGTAACACTGGAAAACGAGCGCCATCTTTACGAATATAAGTCCATTCTCTTTCATCGGTTTCTCCTCGCCGTGCTTTCGCCACCAATACTTCAAATCCAGGTTCTATAGCGATGTTCAATTTTTGCGATAATTCTCTAGCGCGTTCGCGGATTTGTTGCGGATCGTGAAGGATCGCAGGTGTGGCAATTCCGATTACTTCTGCTGATTGATATCCTAATAGTTGCTGGGCTGCGGTATTAAAGGTATGAATAGTGCCATTAATCGTAGTGCCGATAATTGCATAGTTGGTACTGTTTAAAACTGCTTGCTGAAAGCTAGCTAGTTCTTCCATTTTTTGGATGGTTTCTCGGCTTTTCTTTCGCTCGATCGCTAACTGTAAGGAGAGAATTAAAATCGAATTATTAATGTTTGTTTTTACTAAATAATCCTGAGCGCCAGCCTGAAGTAGTTGAAGCGCTAATTCGCGATCGTTACAGGCTGTTAATACGATAATCGGAGTTTTCGGGCTATATTCTGCTACTCTAGCTAGGCTATCAAATCCTTGACTATCTGGCAGGGAAAGGTCTAGTAATATTACATCAAAAACTTCCTGATTTAAAGCTTCGATGGCTTCCCCGACCCTAGTAACTTTGGTTATACAATTTGTGGCAATAAAACTAGGTTCTAATAGCAGTTCTTCAATTAATTCCGCATCTTCTACATTATCTTCTACTAAAAGTATTTTTAAACTATTGCGTTCGCTCCGAGGTAAACAAGTTGTTATCATAGCAGGTAATTTTTCCAATTAATATGATAGTTTAATTTTAACTTCTATAAAAAATCGTTGTTTATTAATGTCGAGCTAGTAGACAAGTATTGAGTTAGCAGTACTTGGTTTTGCCTGAAGATATATTAACCGTAATTTTAGTATGAAACATTATTTTAGCACTGGGAGCTAGTAGGCAGCTACTATTATTTAATTAGAGAGAAAATTATTCATTTTTTTAACTCATAAAATTCTAATACAAAAATAAAAAAAGAGATAAAATATTTATAATAATTTATATTTTTTATAGAAAACTTGATAACCTCAACTATAAAGTTTCAAGTTGAATAAATTAAAGAAACAACGTCAAACCAGTAGTGGCATAGACTTTTCATCACTTCCACCAATCCTTCAAAAGTAACTGGTTTGGCGATAAAAGAATTTGCACCTAAGTCATAGGCGCGAAAAATATCTCCTTTTTGATGGGATGTCGTTAAAATAACGATCGGTATCGGACGCAAGTTAGTATCGGACTTAATGACGGGTAGTGCTTCTAAACCAGAAATCCCGGGCATATTTAAATCGAGCAATATCAAGTGAGGGCGAGGAGAAGTGCTAGGTGCTTGGTAGTCAGCACGATGGTATAAGTAATCTAGTAGTTGCTCCCCATCTTTCACAAAGTAGAGATTGATAGTTAATTCCACTTCTTGTAAAGCTTCCTTAATCAGAAAACATTGATCGTCGTCATCATTAGCGAGCAAAATGGTAAAGTTTTTACTACGTGAAATCATCACTTTTTACTCAAGGTCGATTTTTGGCATAGTCAAGCCTTGGCAAAAAAGGGATTGAGCCTTGTTTTGACTTGCCGTTTGCTATTGTAATTAAGTAAGCAGCTTGTATCATACCAAACTTCCTTCTTATATCTGTGCGGTTGATGACCCCTGATATCGATTTTTTGTTCAGCAGAAAAACGCAAATCAACAAGAATATGTAACAAAAAGTGAATTTACAGCGCTTTCCAGGTCAATGCGGTACATATAACCCCGGTTTCTTGAAGAAACTGGGTTTTTATTACTTCAGGTAACAGGAATCTGCTGTAAACTTTCAGCCTCTTCCTTCCTACCTCCGGCTTACTTAAATTTAAATAAAAATATCAATTTTTTAGATCGCCCAATGTAAAATAAAAAGTTGACCCTTGACCTGGTTGGGATTCTACCCAGATTTGACCGCCGTGACTTTCCACAATTTTTTTGCAGATTGCTAAACCAATACCCGTGCCAGCATAATCATTTCGGCTATGGAGGCGCTGGAAAATTTGAAAAATGCGATCGCTGTACTTAGGCTCGATACCGATTCCATTATCTTTAACCGCAAACAACCAAGCATCTTCCCGACGAGAGATAGTGATATTAACATTGGGAGATTCCTGACGGCGATACTTAATTCCATTACCGATTAAATTTTGGAATAGTTGCACCAACCTGGAAAAATCCCCCATTACTGTTGGCAACTTGTCACAAGTAACAACTGCTTGATTATTATAGATATCCAATTGGAGATTAGCACAAGCTTCTTCAAATACCATATTGCAATCTATGGCTTCAAACGGTTGTTCGTTTCTGCCAACTCGCGAATACTCCAGCAAGTCATCAATTAAGCTTTGCATTCGCATCGTACCTTGCACGATATTACGAATAAATCTTTCCCCCTTAGCATCAATTTTTTCCTTATAACGTTGTTCTAAAAGTTGAGCGTAACTAGTAATAGTTGCTAAAGGTGCTTGCAAATCATGAGAAGCAATATAGGCAAATTGTTCGAGTTCGGCATTAGAACGCGCTAGTTCTTGACGCTGACGAATTTCGTCAGTAATATCCCTAGAACTACCTTGCAATTTGATAATATTACCTGCCGCATCTCGAATGGGAATTAGAATAGTGCGCCAAGTGCGATTTCCGATTGGCAATGTCAAACTTTCTTCATAACTAATCGGAACACCAGCTGCAACGCAAGCACGGTAGCGTTCTTCAAAATGGATAGCTATTTGGTTTGACACTACCTCAGCAGGAGTTTTACCTCTAATATCCCCTGCTGAAATACCCATGACTAATTCACTGGTAGGATTAATAGTTTCAAAAATAAATTTCTCATCTGGTGAGACATTAAGTAAAAAAATTGCCTCTGCTGAATGATTGAATATACCTGCATAAAGTGCTTCGCTAGCTCGTAAAGCCGCTTCTGCTTTTTTGCGATTACTCACATCTAAAGCTAAAGATAAAATCGATACTAAGTTACCCGCATTGTCTAATAAAGCAGAGTTATACCACTCGCAATGCACTACCGAACCATCTTTTGTATAGTTGCGATTGTGGCACGTATTTCTAGTTTGAGTACCATTTAACAGATGAGTAATTACTTGGGTTACTTCATCAAAATCCTCATCAAAAACAAATTCCAACTCATCCCAAGACTTATTTAAAACTTCTCTGGCTGCCCAGCCAAATATTTTCTCTGCTTGAGCAGACCAGCGCTGTACTCGAAATTGATGGTTCCATTCAATAACTGCTAAAGGTGAGTTTTCGACATGAAACGCTAATTGTTGATGCGCTTGTTTAAGCGATTTTTCTGTTTGTTGGCGCTCTTTGATTTGATTTTGTAAAATCTCGTTTTGTTGCTTGAGTTGCTTTTGTAACTTTTGAATAGTTAATTGACTTTCTATGCGAGCCAAAACTTCTTCAGATTGAAAAGGTTTAGTTATATAATCAAC
The DNA here is from genome assembly GCA_036703985.1 of Leptolyngbyaceae cyanobacterium. Taxonomy (GTDB): domain Bacteria; phylum Cyanobacteriota; class Cyanobacteriia; order Cyanobacteriales; family Aerosakkonemataceae; genus DATNQN01. Next base: position 89,945 of record DATNQN010000053.1, on the reverse strand, counting down.
CCCACCTATTCTAAAGGCTTTAACTTTTTCTTGCGTTTCATTCAAAGCACTTAAAAAAATTACCGGAATATCTTTAGTTTGCTCTGTGGTTTTTAGAGAAGCACAAACTTCATAACCATTGATGTCTGGCAACATGATATCCAGCAAAATTAAATCCGGTGGAGACAATAGAGCCGCGTTTAATGCTAATTGACCATTAATGGCTCTTTGCACTTGGTAACCTCGTTCCTTAAGTACGTTGGATAAAAATCTTAAGTTATTCGGCTGGTCGTCCACCACTAATATTTTAATTGCGTTATTAATCATTGTAAATTCGTTCATTTTTTAATTTATAGCTCAAGGTTCTGAAGAATTTTTAATCAATTCAATTGAACGCACTATGATATCGAGACGAAAATCTTGCAATAAATTGGTTAAAGCTTCTGATAAGGTGGCTTGCTCTCCTGGTATTTCCTCAATTAAACGAACAACTAATTCTTCATTAACTTGGTTAGCTGCTTGATATAAATCATCTAGCCAAGAGGGAGGCATGACAACTAAGTTATCTAACAAAAAACGAGCGGGGAACTTGCCAACGGAATTGCCTTTCTTTTGGTATTTGATTAAAGGAAAAATTTCTTCATAAAGATAACGCACTTTTAGGTATTCACCGATTTTTTCAAAGATAATTTCTTGCACAAATGGTTTGCGGATAAATTCATTAGAACCTGCTGCTAATATTTCGATTCGCCTTTCTTCAAAAGCACTGGCAGTTAAGGCCAGAATTGGAGTAGGGTAATGGGGTTCTTTTCCTCGTTGCTTGCTGATTTCTCTAGCTCTAATTTCTTTAGTAGCTTCTATACCATTCTTGACTGGCATCCGCGTATCCATAAAAATTAGGTTGGGTTGCCAATTTTCCCAGAGAGTAACTGCTTCTTGACCGTTTTCTGCTTCTCGGACTTGAAACCCGATTGGTTCGAGTAATTTAACTAACAATTTACGATTTTCTTTCCGGTCATCTGCTACTAAAATACGATAAATTTTTTGGCCTGGTTCTATACCAATAACTCGCCGCATAGGTTTGGGCATCGCATCAATTTCATTTGCTATTTGAAGCTTGATGTGAAATTTGAAAATAGTTCCTTTACCAACAACACTACTAAGCGTAATATTTCCTCCCATCACTTCCACGTATCGACGGCTGATGGCTAAACCCAAACCAGTTCCTTCCATTGAATTGCGGCCTGTTTCTGTTTGCACGAAAGCATCGAATAAGTTTGTCAATTCATGATTGGCAATGCCAGGGCCAGTATCTTCTACTTCAAAATAAAGGTTTTTGTCAGGCAAAACTTTAATGTTATTAGGGTCGTTATCGTAGCCTAAATTTACTCGTAAGGTTATTTTACCTCGATCGGTAAATTTAATGGCATTACCGAGCAGATTGATTAAACAACCTCTTAATTTTTTTTGGTCTGTCTTGACATATTGAGGTACGTTAGAGGCAATATTAAATATTAATTGCAAACCCTTAATTTCGGCTTTGAGTTGTAACATTACTTCAATATTATCGAGCAGGCAATATAAATCAAAACTACTCTCATTAAGGGAAATCATGCCTGCTTCTATTTTTGACATTTCTAAAACGTCATCGATTAATTCCAGCAAATGCTCGCCACTGCGACTAATTATTTCTAGGTTTTCTCTCTGTTCGTTAGAAAGAGAACAGTCACGATTCATTAATTGGGTAAAGCCTAAGATAGCGTTTAAGGGAGTACGCAATTCGTGACTCATGTTGGCAACAAATTCGCTTTTAGCTTTCGAGGCAGCTAAGGCTGTTGCTTCTGCCTTTTGACGTTCCAGAATTTCTTGTTGTAATCTTTCATTTTTCTCCATTAATTGCTTTTGTAATCTTTGAATAGTTAATTGATTTTCTACTCTTGCTAAAACTTCTTCTACTTGAAAAGGTTTAGTAATGTAATCTATTCCACCAACAGTAAAGGCTTTTACTTTGTCTAGCACTTCGTCTAAAGCGCTAATAAAAATTATGGGAATATTTTGAGTTTCGCGATCGTTTTTGAGAGCTTCGCAAACTTGATAGCCATCCATTTCTGGCATTTTTATGTCTAATAATATCAAATCCGGGCAGGCCGATCGCGCTACTCGAATTGCCATTTTGCCATTTACTACACCCCGGACTTTGTAACCCCGTTCGGATAAAGTAGCAGATAAAACCTGGAGGTTTTCTTGGGTATCGTCAACAATTAAAATATTGCTTTTATTGGAGGCCAATTCAGGATTATTCATGGTAGTATTGAAAGAGTAAATTTTTAGGTTTATGTTTTTTTAAAGAGGTGAAAAAGCGAGTTTTCAAAATTTCTGAAACCGAATATATTTAAAAGTTGGTTTACTCTTAATTGTTACCCTCAATTTTTTCAATTAGATCGATTATTTTATCACAACGAAAGCTGTTAACCAAATCGCTCAGAGCGTTGGCTAAAGGAGCGCTTTCGCTGGGAATTTGACTAATTAGTTGAAAAATCGTATCGTTATCAACGCAGTCAGCTGCTTGGTATAGCTCTGTTAGCCAATCAGGAGGCATGATCTGTAAAGATGAAGGTGTTAGGATGAAAGGAGAATTTGTTGTTTCTCCCGGAATATTTCCGGTGTAGGCTTCTGAGGTAGAGGGGAATAATTCTCGATAAATGTAATTGACTCCCAGGTATTGAGCGATTTTTTCAAAAATTACCGCTTCTCGAAAAGGCTTACGCACGAAATCATCACAACCTGCTGACAAAACGACGGTTCTTTCTTCGTCAAGAGCGCTGGCGGTAAGAGCGACGATTACCGTTGCTTGGCCTTTTAAATGAGATTTAATTCTTTTAGTAGCTTCGTATCCATCCATCACTGGCATTCGCATATCCATCCAGATCAGGTGTGGTTGCCAACGTTCCCAAATTTCCACGGCTTCTTGACCGTTTTCTGCTTCTCGGACTTGGAAACCAACTGATGAGAGAAGCTTGAGGAGTAGGAGGCGGCTTTCAAAGCGATCGTCAACTACTAAAATGCGATATTCCGGTTGTCCTGCTGTCAAACCAATCACTTGGCGAATTTTTTTGACAGTTTCTAGTGTGGAAGTTTCCGCTAAAGAAATGGGAATGATAAATCTAAAAGTTGTTCCTTCATCCACGCGGCTGTTTACAGTCAATTCTCCTCCCATTAATTGAACGAATCGGCGGCTGATCGGTAAGCCTAATCCTGTTCCTTGTTGAGATTTTTTGCCTGTTTCTGTTTGAGCAAAAGGTTCAAATAATTTAGATAACTCTGCCGCAGCAATTCCTGGCCCGGTATCTTCTACTTCACATAACAACATTCTTTGATTGGGATTCAATTTTTTGTCTGAGTGGTAGTCATGAGGAAGCATTTTCAGTCGTAATGTAATGCCACCTTCGGAAGTAAATTTAATGGCGTTTCCGAGCAAATTAATTAAAATTTGACGCAATTTGCTTTCATCAGTTCTGATATATTGTGGCAAGTCGTTTTCTCGATCTAGAATGAGCATCAAACCTTTATTTTCGGCTTTAATGCGGAACATTTCTTGTAAGTTATCTAGGAGGAAATGCAGGTTAAAATCATTTTCGTTCAAAGTGATTCTACCTGATTCTATTTTGGACATTTGCAAAATGTCATTGATTAATGAAAGTAAATGTTCGCCGCTATTATTGATGATTTCTAAGTGTTGTTTGTGTTCTGGTTTGAGGGAGGTATCGCGGCTCATTAATTGACTAAAACCGAGAATTGCGTTGAGGGGAGTTCGTAATTCATGGCTCATATTAGCAAGGAATTCGCTTTTAGAACGGCTGGCATTTTCAGCAGCTTTTTTAGCTTCCTGAAGTGCAGTTTCTGCTTGTTTGCGAACGGTAATATCGCGGCTAAAAGCACAAAGGTATTCTTGGTCGTTAAACTCTAAATATCTTGCCGTAACTTCTACGGGAAAAATAGTGCCGTCTTTACGGCGGTGGTGAGTCTCGAAGATGGAAGGAAGACGATTTTGTTTTTGCTGTTGAAAAGATTGATGCCACATTTCTTCAGAAAAGTTTGGGTTTATATCGACTACTTTCATTTGGAGTAATTCTTCTTCGGTATAGCCTAAATAGTTGCAAGCGGCATTATTAACATATAATAAACTGCCGTCCGCTCCGATCCAGTAAGCACCATCTCCGCAGTTGTCTAAGAAAAATTGGGTCATCCGTAATGTTTGTTCTGCTCGTTTGCGTTCGGTGATGTCCTGACTGACTGTAATCAAACAGGTTTGTCCGTTCATGTTAATTAATTCGGCTGATAAAAGTGCGGTTCTTATTTCACCTGATTTGGTACGGAAATCAAATTCATAGTTACGAATAATTCGTTTATTTTGCAGCAAATTAAATAACCGATTACGGTCTTCCCAATTGACCCAAAGGTTTAGTTCGATCGCAGTATGACCGATGATTTCTTCGCGGGTATAACCAGTAAAATGGCAGAAACTATCGTTGGCTTCTACATGGCATCCATCGCTTAATCTGGTGATGGTGATGGCGCTGGGACTAGCGAGAAATGCTTTGGCAAATTTTTGTTCTGATTGGTGTAATGCTACTTCTGCTTGTTTGCGATCGGTAATGTTGCGAGCTACCCAAATAGCTGAGTTGTTTGCCATCGGAGAAATACTAGCTGTAAACCAAACCTCTCGTTCGTCAATTAACAGGTTGTAATCGAAATTAATCGTTTGATTTGTTTGTAAAACCTGCCGAATTTGGTTTAACCAAGCTTGGGAATTCTCGCCTTGTAAAAATTGTTGAATGGTTTGCTCGATCAGTTCGTTAGAAGTTTCTCCAAGGTTCGCTGCATTAGTCGGCGCTACTTCTATACCGCTGCCGTCTGGATCGATAACTAAAACAATATCAGTCATTGCTTCAAAAACAGCCCGCATTTTTTCTTCAGAGTTTCTGAGTTTCTTTTCTAGTAATTGCCGTTCCTTAATTTCTTCTTGAAGCTGACAGTTTTTTTCTTCTAAAGTTTTGACTAATTGTTCTAAGTAATGCGGGTTGGTTTCCAAGTTTAGTTTATCAGTATTAAAAGAGCGATCGTTTTGTTGGTTCATAGTCCAGGGTTCCTAAGCTATTTTTAATGGCAAATTAATGGTAAAGTTTTCCTTACATATATTTTTTTCGGGAAAAATGAATATTATAGATACAGGGTTATTTTAGTAGTATTTGAGAGTTAAGGAAGATGATTGATTCAGAGCGAACCAATATTTAGAGTTTTAGCAGGGGGCTGGATCTACTGGGTGAGTGCTTGAACACCGATTCAGTATTGGGAAGCTGCCATGAGAAATTGGCTTTTTTTCCTCGATAATTTGGATATTTCGATTACTATAACCTAAAAAAAACCGGATTTTTGGGATTACTGAATTAGAGTGATGGGTATCGGGTGCTTGGAAGATTGGCTGGCAGTTTGCTTAAATACTGTAGTTGGAGCAGCCAATCAAGGGATTTTGCAGGGTGAATGAGAGAATTAGGGGGTAAAGTCCCGGTAATCGATCGATCGGCTGTATTTGTTTTATTTAGAAGGAGAAAGAGGAATGTCGGTGAGCGCGGCTGAACGGTAGATGAATAAAGAAAAGTAGCTAGAAACGGTCTGAAGAAGGAAATATCTAACTTTTGGAGTAGCAAATGCCTTAAAAGCCTAATTTTGTGTGATATGAGCTAAAAATTCCGCTCTCTTCTCTATGTCACCTTGAGAATTGCACCGATGAAAATCAACTTGATAAAAAATACAGGATTTAGGTATTTTGAGCGAGGAATTGGGTGCTTCAGGGGTAGAAAATCCAAAATCTATGGCTAGTCGAGCTTTTCGCTTTTTAGTTTTTTTTACTGGGTGGGTAAGCTCTAAAATAAACTGAATTACCAAGGCGCTGTGTATGACTGAAGATCGAAAAATATCTTTATCAAAAGAAACTGTTTTAGTAGTTGATGATAGCCCTGCTAATTTAGAACTTTTAGCGTGGATGTTATCTCAAAAAGATTATATGGTGAGGCTTGCCAAAAGCTGCAAGCAGGCGATCGAGTGTCTTGAATCCCATCCTCCTGACATTATTTTGTTGGATATCATGATGCCAGAAATGGATGGTTATGAGTTTTGTTCCCAGCTTAAATCAGATGAAAAAACTCGTCATATTCCGGTGATCGTAATTAGTGTTTTAAATAAAGCGATCGATAAAATGAAAGCCTTTCAGGTAGGAGCGGTTGACTATATTATTAAACCGTTTCATCTAGAGGAAGTGGTAGCTCGCGTGGAAAATCAATTAAGTATCCGCAGGCTTCAGAAAGAACTTACCGAGCAAAATGCCAGATTGCAACAAGAAATTCGCGATCGCATCCGCGCTGAAGAAGCACTATCGCAACGAGCCGAACAGCTACGCAATCAAAATATAGTCCTCACCCAACTAGCGCAAAATAAAGCGATCAATCAGGGAGATTTAACAGTTGCTTTTGAAGAAATTACTCAAGCAACAGCACGGAGTATCGAAGTGGAACGCTCTAGTATATGGTTGTATGATGAAACGAATACCAAACTTCAATGTATTGATTTATTTATCAAAACGCTTAACCAGCATTTTTCAGGATACGAACTAGCGTTTGCCGACTATCCAGCGTACTTTCAAGCTTTAGTAGAAAATCCGATCGTCGTAGCTCACGATGCCCATACAGACTCTAGAACTAAAGAATTTTCCGAGTCTTATTTAACGCCATTAGGCATCAATTCAATGCTCGATGCACCGATTAGATTAGGTGGAAAAACGGTAGGAGTTTTGTGTTTAGAGCAAGTTGGTGCGGCTCGTCATTGGTCGCTAGAAGACCAAAATTTCGCTCGTTCAGTAGCCGATCTTTGCTCTTTAGCATTAGAAGCGCGGGAACGCCAACAAGCTGAAGCGGCTTTGCGTTACTCTGAGGAAAAATTTGCCTCGGCTTTTCGGGCTTCTCCTGATGCGATCGCGATCGCGACTTTTCCCGACCAGCGCCACATCGAAATCAACGATAACTTTTGTTATTTATTCGGTTATTCCCAAGCTCAAGTATTCGGCAAAACTGCCGAAGAACTGGAAATTTGGGTAGATCGAAAAGAGCGCGAACGAATTATCAAATCTTTGCAAAAAGAAGGCGCTATTCACGATGAAGAAGTAGATTTTCGCACCAGTAACGGCCAAATCAAAACGGTTTTATTTTCGGCTGAATTGTTTAACATTAACGGTGAAAAGTGCTTACTTACTACATCTCACGATATCACCGAGCGCAAAAAAGCTGAGGAAAAACTCCGCCGAAGTCAAGCTAATTTGGCAGAAGCCCAGAGAGTAGCTCACGTTGGCAGTTGGGAATTTAATGTTAATACTTATCAAATGATTTGGTCTGAGGAAGTATTCTGGATTTTTGGCTTAAATCCCAATCAACCAGCACCGAAGTATGCTGACTTCATCCAACATATTCATTCTGACGATCGGGAAACATTTCAACAACGTTTTGCCGTTGCCATTGCTGATGCTACACCTTATGAACTAGACGTTCGGATTTTGCGCCCGAACGGGGAAACTCGATATGTGGAAACTAGGGGAGAAGTTTTTATTGACGAACGGGGGCAAGTAATTCGATTATTTGGCAGCGTTCTCGATATTACCGAACGCAAACTAGCAGAAATTGCTTTACAAAAACAATTCGATCGCAGCAATCTACTCAGGCAAATTACGGATAAAATTCGCTCTCAATTAGATATTCAACAAATTTTTAAAATAGCTGCCAACCAAATTGGTCAAGCTTTTAACGTTAATCGCGCTTATATTTTAACATACGAAGAACTGCAAAACCCCCAACTTACTATAGTCGGAGAATACCTGGCACTTGGTTATGTTTCTCTGATGAATATAGAAATTCCAGTTATCGGTAACCTCCATGCCGAACAATTATTGTTACAAGACAAACCGATTGCTTCAAATAATATTTACACCGATCCGTTATTGCAAAATATGCAGCAGCTTTGCGAAACTTTTGAACTGAAATCTATGCTGGCGGTTCGCACTTCTTATCAAGGTAAAGCGAACGGCATTATGAGTTTGCATCAATCCGATCGCTTTCGGGAATGGACAGATGGAGAAGTAGAGTTTATCGAAGCAGTAGCAGCCCAATTAGGAATTGCGATCGCGCAAGCTAAACTACTCGCTCAAGAAAAAAAAGCCCGCTCGGAACTCGACCAACAAAATCTTCAATTGCAGCAAGAAATCCGCGAACGGATTCTCGCTGAAAACGCTCTTATCGAAAGTGAAAGCAAATATCGCGCTTTAGTAGAAGCTTCTCAAGATATGATTTGGTCGCTAGATATTGAGGGAAGATACACATTTGTCAATCCAGCCGTTAAACAAATTTACGGTTACGAACCAGCCGAAATGCTGGGCAAGCATTTTACTGAGTTTATGTCATCGGAACAAGTGGCAAAAGATTTAGCCGTTTTCTCTAACTTGTTGGATGGAGCGAAAATATTTCAGTACGAAACCACCCATTTGCATAAAAACGGCAAGTTGGTTAATTTGATGTTTAACGCGATTCCCCTACAAGACGAATCCGGAAATTTTATCGGTACAACCGGAACCGCCAGCGATATCACCGAACGGAAACAAAGAGAAGAAGCCTTAAAATTAATTGTGGAAGGAACCGCCGCCAGTACTGGTAAAAACTTCATGCGTTCCTGCGTTAGTCATTTAGCTCAAATGCTGCAAGTCCGCTATGCGGTGATTGCCGAACTAGTAGACGAAGCCAAAACAAAAGCTCGGAGTTTAGCATTTTGGAATGGTGAAGGTTGGGAAGAATCCTTTGAATACGAATTAGACAATACTCCTTGTGAAACTCTTATACAAGAAAGAACAATTTGCTATTATCCGCAAGAATTACAAGCCTTATTCCCTAAAGATGAATATTTAATCAAATTATCAGCAGAAAGTTATTTGGGAGTGCCTTTAATTGATTCTAGCGGCAACATTTTAGGTTATTTAGCCGTATTAGACGTGAAGCCAATGGCTGAAGGGTTAGAAAAAGAGTCGATTTTGCAAATTTTTGCCGCTCGTGCGGGGGCGGAATTAGAACGGCAACAAGCAGAAATTGCCTTGCAAATCAGTCAAGAAAGATTACAGTTGGCAATTGAAGCGAGTAACTTGGGTTTGTGGGATTGGAATATTGCCACTCAAGAAATTTATTGTCAACCTTCTTGGCAGGAATTATTAGGATATGAATCCCACGAAATTGGAGAAAATATTCAAACTTGGCGGAACTACATTCATCCGGATGATTTACCTAATGTAATAACAACTAAGGGTTATCATTTAACAGGTAACGCGCCGATTTGGACTACTGAATATCGCATGAGGAGTAAATTGGGTGAATGGAAATGGATCTTAATTCACGGCAAAGTTACTGAATGGAACGAAGCCGGACAAGCAGTGCGGATGACGGGAACTTATAAGGATATTAGCGCTCGCAAAAAAGCCGATCGCGCATTGCAAGAAAGCGAAAGACGCTTCCGGGCGATTTTCAATTCCTCTTTTCAATATATGGGGTTACTCGATACAAATGGCACGTTACTCGAAGCTAATCAAACATCTCTAGCTTTCGCGGGAGTAGAAGAAAAAGATGTAGTCGGACTTCCTTTTTGGCAAACTCCTTGGTGGAGAATTTCCCAACAAGCACGAGTTTTGGTGCAAGACGCCGTAGCAGAAGCGGCATCTGGCTCGTTGGTGCGTTATGAAGTGGATATAATGGGCGTTGAAAATGCGATCGCGACAGTTGATTTTTCTCTCAAGCCGGTATTTGACGAAACCGGACAAGTAGTATTGCTGATTGCAGAAGCGCGAGACATTAGCGATCGCATCTGTTTAGAAAGAGAATTGGCATTAAGAGAAGCTCGTTTAAATGCCTTTTTTAGCTGTGCGCCTGTCGGATTGAAAATATTAGATAATCAGTTGCGGTTCGTGCAAATCAACGAAGTACTAGCTAAAAATAATGGATTAACCGTACAAGAACATATCGGTAAAACCTTGTCAGAAGTTTTACCCGAACTCGTTCCCATTTTAGAACCTTTATATCAACAAGTGCTAGCCACCAACCAACCGGTTCTGAATCTAGAAGTTAACGGAGAAATCCCAACTCAACCGGGAATGTTGCGCCACTGGGTAGCTTCTTATTTTCCCATTTTGGGAAATGATGGTCTTTCTTCTGGGATTGGCGCGGTGGTAGTAGATATTACCGATCGCAAACAAGCAGAACAGTCACTTCGCCAAAGCGAAGCCACCAACCGCGCTTTATTAAATGCGATTCCCGATATGATGTTTCGCTGCCAAGTTGATGGTACTTTTATCGATTTCAAACCAGCAAAAAACATCAAAACTTTATTACCTCCCCAGGAATTTTTAGGGAAAAACGTGGTGGAATTATTGCCACCTGAAATCAGTTATCAAATACAGCAAGCTTACAAAATTGCTATTTCATCTCAAGAAATTCAACTTTTAGAATATAAAATTTCCCTAGAAGGAGAATGGCGCGATTACGAAGCTCGCATCGTGGCTTGTAGCGCAGATGAAGTAATTTCGATCGTGCGGGATATTACCGATCGCAAACAAGCCGAGTCAGCACTGCGAGAAAGTGCGGAAAGAGAAAAAGCGATCGGCAAAGTAATTCAAAGAATGCGTCAGACATTAGATTTTGAAGCCATTTTTCACGCTACTACCGAAGAACTGCGCCAAGTCCTCAATTGCGATCGCGTAGCGGTTTATCGTTTTAATCCCGACTGGAGCGGCGAATTTGTCTCCGAGTCAGTAGCAAAAGATTGGGTTTGTTTGATCGAAGCACAAAACAACGACGCTATTCTGAAAACCACATCTTTAGAATCCGAAAAATGTCCTGTAAAAAACTTTAACAGTACTTCAGACATCGTAGTCGATACTTACTTAAAAGATACCCAAGGCGGAGCATATAGTCGAGGAGCGAGTCACTTAGCAGTCGAAGACATTTATTTAGCAGGATTTGAAACTTGTTACATCAACTTGTTAGAAAAATTTCAAGCTAGAGCATATATTATCGTACCGATTTTTTGCGGTAACCAATTGTGGGGATTGTTAGCCAGTTATCAAAATAGTGGCCCCCGCCAATGGAAATCAGTAGAAATTAACATGACGATCCAAATTGGCACTCAATTAGGAGTAGCTTTGCAGCAAGCCGAACTACTCGCCCAAACTCAAAAACAATCAGTCGCGCTGCAACAAGCCGCGATCGCAGCCGATGCCGCTAACCGCGCTAAAAGCGAATTTCTCGCTAATATGAGCCACGAATTGAGAACGCCACTCAATGCCATTCTCGGCTTCACTCAAGTAATGAGTCGCGATACCGCATTAAATAAACAACAACAAGAAAATCTCAGTATCATCAATCGCGCCGGAGAACACTTACTCAGCTTGATTAACGATATTTTGGAGATGTCCAAAATAGAAGCAGGCAGAACAACTCTTAACGTTACCAGCTTTGACTTAATACGCCTGTTAAAAAATTTAGAAGAAATGTTGCAATTAAAAGCCCAATCCAAAGACTTGCAGCTAAAATTTGAAATCTCTTCTGATATTCCCGAATACGTCCAAACCGATGAAGGAAAATTGCGACAAGTTTTAATTAATATATTGGGCAATGCGATCAAATTTACCGAAAAAGGCAGCGTTATTTTGCGAGTAAAATTGTCTGATGGGAAAAAAGTTACCCGATCGTCAAGTACCATTACTCATACTCCAATCATCTTTGAAATAGAAGATACTGGCCCGGGTATTGCTAGCGAAGAAATTAAATTTCTATTTGAACCTTTTGCCCAAACGCAAACAGGTAAAAAATCTTTGCAAGGAACTGGATTGGGTTTGCCGATCAGTCGAAAATTCGTACAACTAATGAATGGAGATATTACAGTTAAGAGTACTTTGAATGAGGGAACTTTGTTTGCATTTGATATTGAAGTTAAACTAGTTGAATTGGCAGCCGTGCAAAGCACTCAGCCAACGCGCCGGGTGATTAGCTTAGCACCCAACCAACCCGAATATCGCATTTTGGTCGTAGACGATCACCCAGAAAGTCGCCTACTGTTAGTAGAAATATTTAAATCAATTGGCTTTCAAGTTAAAGAAGCCGAAAACGGTCAACAAGCATTTATTTTATGGGAGAGTTGGGAGCCGCACTTAATATGTATGGATATGCGAATGCCCGTGATGGATGGCTACGAAACCACCAAACAGATTAAAGCTTATCTCAAAGGTCAGGCAACCGTGATTATTGCTTTGACTGCTAGTGCTTTTGAAGAAAATCGCAAAATGGTACTTTCTGCTGGCTGTGATGATTTTGTTCGCAAACCACTACAACAGGAGGTACTTCTGGAAAAAGTCAGCCAACATTTAGGGGTAAAATATATTTATCAAGTAGACCAGCCAAGTAATGAAAACGCTCATTCCGATGAAAATTTTACCCAAGAAAATCTAATTTTTTACCTTTCCCAAATGCCTGCTGATTGGGTGGCGAAAGTTTATAATGCGTCATCCCAAGGCAGTGATGATATGATACTGGAGTTGATCGAGGAAATCCCTTCAGAAAAAGTTGCTTTAGCTAACGTTTTAACAGATTTAGCCACTAATTTTAAATTTGAAGAAATTATGGAATTAACTCAAGAAGGTGCAGTATGAATTATCAGCAATTCGATCCCTCTAAAAAAGATATTTTAATTGTTGATGATACCCCTGCTAATCTGCGATTTTTGGCGGCTATCTTGTCAGAAGAAGGATATCACGTTCGGAAAGCACTGAACGGGCAGATGGCTCTTACTGCTTGTCAAGCTGTTTTGCCAGATTTGATCTTGCTAGATATTATGATGCCGGAATTAGATGGTTATGAAGTTTGCCGACAACTGAAAGCAGATGAAAAAACTAATAAAATTCCGGTAATTTTCTTAAGCGCTCTCGACGATGCTTTGGATAAAGTCAAAGCTTTTCAAGTGGGAGGAATAGACTACATCACGAAGCCTTTTCATTCAGCCGAAGTGCTAGCGAGGATTGAAAATCAATTAAGTTTGAGAGCCGCTGAAGTAGAAATTCATCTATTAAATAAAGAATTAGAACAACGGGTAAAGGAACGGACTCACCAGTTAGAAGTAACCAATCAAGAACTGAAACGAGAAATTGTCGAGCGTCAGCAATTGGAAAATCAATTGTTATATATGGCGTTGCACGACCCCTTGACTGGAATGCCGAATCGAGCTTTATTTATGAAGCGGTTAGAAGAAGCGGTGCAACTGATTAAAAAATCATCTGATTATCAATTTGCAGTTTTATTTTTAGATTGCGATCGCTTTAAAGTAATTAACGATTCCCTCGGTCATTTGGTAGGAGATGAATTATTAATTGCGATCGCCCGTCGCTTGCAGTTATGTATCAAAGAAGGAGATATTTTAGCCCGATTGGGAGGCGATGAATTTGCCATTCTCCTAGAAAATACTATGGATAGCCAGATGGCTATTAAAGTAGCCGAACAAATCTTGAAAGAATTATCTTCGCCTTTTAAGTTATCTCGCCACGAAGTATTTATTAATGCCAGTATCGGCATTACGATGGGGAACATCGATAATGAAAAACCCGAATATTTACTGCGAAATGCCGATACTGCGATGTATCAAGCTAAAGCATTAGGGAAAGGTTGCTATCACGTTTTCGACCCGAAAATGCACCAAAAAGCGATGCGGCTTTTACAAATCGAAAATGATTTGCGAAGGGCGATCGAACGTACTGAATTTTTGCTTTATTATCAGCCGATCGTTTGTTTGAATACGGGTAAGATTAGCGGATTTGAAGCATTAGTGCGGTGGCAAAATCCCGCTCGCGGCATGGTTTCACCGATTGAATTTATTCCCGTTGCCGAAGAAACTGGTTTGATTACTCATATCGATTCTTGGGCTTTACTCACGGCTTGTCAGCAGTTAAGTAGTTGGCAAAAAGAATTAGCGATCGCGCAATCTCTCACCATGAGCGTAAACGTGTCAGTCCGTCAATTTTGCCAACCAAATTTTATTCAAATAGTCGAAGAAGCTTTGCTCAAAAGTGGTTTAGCTCCCCATAGTTTAAAATTAGAAATCACCGAAAGTGCTATTATAGAAAATAAAGACTTAGCTAAAAATATATTGAGAGAACTAAATTCACGACAAATTCAGTTAAGTATTGACGATTTCGGTACGGGTTATTCCTCTTTGAGTTATCTGCATAATTTTCCCGTAAATGTTATGAAAATCGATAAATCTTTTACGGATCAAATGGATGGTAACCAGAAAAAAGGAGGTTTAGTACCGGGAATTATTAGTATCGCCCATACCCTTGGTATGATGGCAGTGGCGGAAGGAGTAGAAACTGCTACTCAATTAACGCAATTGAAAACTTTCAATTGCGACTTCGGACAGGGATATTTCTTCTCGAAACCGCTGGAGAGCAAATTAGCTTTTGAACTAGTCGCATCTGCACCGCAATGGTAATGTTAGTATAAGCCTTGCCAGGGAATTTGCGATCGGCCATTATGCTGAAAGCTTAAAAAAGCCAAATAAAAATGAGTAAAGCTAACTCCGTATTTTAAGATACGTCTCCATAAATTGTTTGGATTTGTTTAATAAAAACTTGTTAGTTAGGCGTTTAGTGTAAAGAAATGAATGAGATTCGCTCCCATAATTACGTAGGAAATATTTTAGTAGTAGACGACACCCCCGATAACTTGCGTCTGTTGTCCGCTATGCTGACTCAAAAAGGATATAAAGTTCGCAAAGCGTTAAACGGACAAATGGCGATTACTGCTTGTCAGGTAACTGCACCGGATCTAATTTTGCTGGATATAAATATGCCGGGGATGAATGGCTATGAAGTATGTAAGCGGCTGAAAGAAGACGATCGGACAAAAGATATACCAGTAATTTTTATTAGTGCTTTAGATGATGTGTTGGATAAGGTAAAGGCTTTTCAAGTGGGAGGTATCGATTATATTACTAAGCCATTTCAAGATGCGGAAGTTTTATCCCGCATTAGCAGCCAGCTTAATTTGCGATTTTTACAAATAAAATTGCAAGAAAAAAATTCTCTGCTCGAACAAACTTTAAAAGACCTCAAACAAGCAGAATCTCAATTAGTACAAAATGAAAAGATGGTGAGTTTGGGTCAATTAGTGGCGGGAATTGCCCATGAAATTAATAACCCGGTAGGCTTCATTCATGGCAATCTTTCCTATGTGAATATCTATACTTCTAAGTTGCTATATCTATTGAAATTATACCAAAGATCGCTGCCTAATCCCGACCGAGAAATCGAGGAAATTTTAGAAGATATCGACTTAGAATTTTTGTCGGAAGACTTACCAAAAATCATGAGTTCGATGACGGCGGGAACGGAACGGATTAGAAAAATCGTGCAAGCGTTAAAAAACTTTGCCCGTCATGGAGAAGCGGAATTAAAAGTAGTCGATCTGCATGATGGAATTGATAGTACTCTGATGATTTTGCAGCATCGCTTCAGCGGTGAATCGAACGAAACGCCTATTTCAGTGATCAAACAATACGGTTCGTTACCGTTAGTGGAATGCTATGCTGGGCAAATCAATCAAGTGTTTATGAATATTTTAAGTAATAGTTTAGATGCTTTAGAAAGCTGGCAAACTCAATCTAAAAAGCCGACGATTACTATTGCAACCGAAGCAATTAATTCGGAACAGGTGGCGATATCGATCGCAGATAATGGCCCAGGCATGACGGAAGAAGTAAAAAAGCACATTTTCGATCCGTTTTTTACTACCAAAAGCGTAGGTGCTGGGACTGGTTTAGGTTTATCGATCAGTTATCAAATTGTAGTAGAATCTCATGAAGGAAAAATTGATTGCGATAGCGCACCGGGAGAAGGAGCGAAGTTTACGATCGTACTTCCGGTGAATCATCCAAAAGCGACAAGTTGAAGTTCGCGATCGCATTTTTGAACAAAATCTCTTTTGGCTAAAAAAACTTACATATTTGTAATAGTTGTACATCTATCTTCAGATATAGAAAATATCCGATTGGGGGCCTGAGTGCGTATTATGATTGAAAAATCAGATTCCCCATCAATATTTTCTTGGAAAAAAATATGCCATTAAAAGCTACGGACCCTCATGCCAAAACTCTGATCTTGCTAGCTTTGTGGGATTTAGGCGCATCCCAACAGCAAATTAATAAAGGTTTGCTAACAAAGCGAATTGTACCGAAGGGCGGCAAAATTGGCGAGTTTCAAACAGTTTTAAATCAAATGCAAGCGGAGAATTTAATCGAATTTTCTGCCAAAAAAGTGTTTATGCCTGCGAACGGCGTACAGAAGTTAGAGGAAGGTTTGAAAAGTAATGATTTTCAGTTTACAACCCAAATTGGAGAAAAAACTGCTAATGCTTTGTTGAATTGGATTAAGCAGGAGGGAACACTAGCAAATGGCGCGATCGCACCTGCTGCCGTGAAATCAGAAGCGATCGCATCTTATGACGAGTTCAAGCAAGTGGCGTTGGATATTTACGACAAGCTCAACCGTGATTACAACCTCAACGATTTGGTGCCAATTTACCGGATCAGGAGGGAGATTGGCGACAAGGTTAGCCGCTCTCAGTTCAATGACTGGATGATGGAAATGCAGGCTAACGACATTTTGCAACTTCAAGGAGGTGGTGTCGAAGACAGCGCCCCAGACAAAATCCAAGACTCGATCAGAAATGAACTTGGGAATGTACGCTGCTATGCTAAACGCTTAACACCCTAAGCTCGATCGAAGAGTTTTTCTTAGACCTTTTTGTTTTTCAAAATTTAGTCATCACAAAACTATGATTAGCAACGCATCTCAAATTGAAGATCTCATCAGAAGTCATAACATATTTGATGGTCATCAAGTTGTCAAAAAATCGCAAGTATGGGGAGAAAGCTTCCCCGATGTTTCTTCAATAAATTCTCATGCTTCTGATGCAGTTTTTGAGGCGATCGGACAAGTTCGCCGAGGGCAATGTCAAGTCAGGGGCATTACCATAACGGCAGACAAGGGATTAGGAAAAAGCCATATTCTCAGTCGAATCCGTCACCGCCTTCAATCGGAACGCGATATTTTGTTTATCTACATGAGTGAGTATGAAGATTTAAATAAAATTAAAAAAGAGTTTCTACAGACTTTGGCATCTAGTCTTAAACAGGCTGGCAGCGATAATATAACACAGTGGCAAGAAGTAGCAGCAGCTTTAGTAAACGAAGCATACAAAGTATACAATAAAAGCTACACGCCCAAGCAATTGGTTAATAGGTTTCCCTCTGCTTTAGCTAAAAATCCTAATATACTTGATAGCCTAATTAGCATCCTACTTCAATCAAAGTCTGATGTAGATCCCTATCTCATCAAGGCTATTTTTTGGACTCTTTCCCAGGCTCATACACCCTTTGCTACCAAATGGTTATCTGGAGAAGAATTAGCACAATCACAAGCTGATGGAATGGGTTTACCAACAATTGCTGTTGATTCTTCTAAGATGCTCTGCCAGATATTAGATTTAATAGGTGATTACAAAATTCCGTTAATTTGTTTTGACGAGGTGGATGGTGCAGGCTGTGATAGTAACGGTTCTACAAGACCGCAAGTTGTTGCTAGCTTGGTTAAAGATTTTTACAACCAAATAAAACGAGGCATTTTTCTAACTGCTATGTATCCTGCTACCTGGGAATTTCAGGTTGCATATATGACAGATGCAAATGCCGTTATCGATCGCATGGCTGATTTTAGCGCTGGTAAGCCTATTGGTTTAAGGAACCTTAACTATGATGATATTGTTGGTTTAATTTCCCAGCGATTGAAAAAGCTTTTTGAAGATAACGCAATCAACCCACCTAATCCAGTTTATCCGTTTGAAGAAGATGAGCTTAAAAAACTTGCCAGACAAGGGTTAAATGCAAGAGAAGTTTTAACTTGGTGTGCAGAAAGAATTAAAAAAGGTAAAGGGCCGAATCCTGTTGAACTTGCTTTTAAAGAAGAATTTGAAAACCTTACAGACTTTATGGATGACGAAGATAAAATTGCACAAGCTCTCATTTTTAGCTTCAATAGGATAATCGGGCAAACTATTGAAGGTGTAAGAGTTGATAAGATTGAAGCGCCAGTTACACCAAGAACTAATAATATTGATTTCAAGGTTATTGGCGAAGAAAATGGCAACAAAGTCAAAATCGGAGTAGCTGTTATTCAGGCATCTGGTGGTGTAGGTATATCATCCGGATTAAAAACTCTTACTGAATATCAAACATATGATTTAACTCGTGGGTGTTTTGTACGTTCTAAAACAATACCGCCTACTGCGAAAGTTGCTGAACAATATCGTCAAAAACTTGTAAATGAACAAGGTGGAGAGTGGGTGATGCTTAAGGAAGAGGAGATTAAGCCACTACTAGCGATTTGGTCTGTCTACCAGAGTCGTGAAAGTCGCGATTTAAATGAAAAGGAAATCTTCAATTTCATTAATGAAAAAGCTCTTGAAAAACAACTTGGAGCTAGCAACTTTCTCATCCAAGAGATTCTGAGCGATCCATCAGGTGAAGTTCCTCAAGACTTAACCAATGAAGATACTTTATTTGAAGAAGCAACTGCTGTATCATCCGAAGCAAATACTGCATCATCCCAAGCAGATGACTTTTTTGATGATTCTGGTTTAGATGCCTTATTAGAAGCGATTACAAAGAGGTAATTTTTCTTTGATTACAACTGCATTGCGTCTACCTGCTCCAGACGTTGAAGCTCTAATTCAAGGGCGAACCATCGTAGCTATATCCCCGATTTTTCTTAATCCGGGACGATTGTTTGCCCTTTATTCCTCTGATGCTTTAACTATCTCTCTACCAGTTGACCGATATTATCGCTCAACTTTTCTTTCCATTGCCCAAAAATCTTTTACCGATTTAAACTCCCAGACGGTTTCAATTAAAGCTTGGGCTAGATGTGAATTTTGTCGGGGTATCAAAGATCCTCAAGCTTTAGCTGCCATATCACGATTAACTGTATGGACAGAAGAAGCTTTACAGGAAATACTTTCACAAAAAAGTAATATTATTCTGGCTTACTTGCGTGTTTATCAACTGCTTCAACCATTTGAAGTACCGACTAATTCGCAAAGCCCGTTTGTCCCTTTACAACAGCCTTTGCCAACTACTGAATCTTTGCAGATATTTGGAGATCAAGCCTTTAGCCAACGCCGACGCCAGTTAGAAAATTTAGAAGCGCCACTGCATTCAGAATTGGAAGAGTTACAAAGTGCGATCGCTCAATTAGCTACTACTAACCCAGATGCTAATAAGCTAAACGAACATATCAAAATCTTTCTAGGCTGGAGCGTTGAAAAGCCGAGCAAACAACTAAATAAAGATTTAGCCTGGATCAATGATATTTCTAAATTCGGCAATCGCAGCATAGAAGAAGATACCGGAGAAAAAAGTAACTACCAAGCTGGAACAGATTTTGAAAATATAACTCGTCGCAGCCTAGAATTTTTAGGATTTAAAGTTGATGAAGCATATAAAGGTGGTGCAGGAGGTTTAGATTTATTTTGTTCTAAACCTTACCATCTAGTTGGAGAATGTAAAGCAGGTAAAAGCATTCCCGATCGGACAGTCGAAGAACTAGATAGAATTGGCAAAAGGCATCTTAAAGAAGATTATCTGAAGGCTTCGAGGTTAATTATTGGCCCTGGTGAACCAACTAAAAATCTTCGAGAATCAGCCAAGATATCCAAAGTTAGCATAATTAAACCCATGACCCTCCAAAAGTTAGTTGAACTACAAGCAAAATATCCCGGTTCAGTTAATCTAATTGAACTTGAGCCATATCTACAAGCTGGTCAAAGTGATAGCAGAATTGATGAATATATTGAAAAAGTTTTGAAAAGTATCAAACTGCGATCGCATATAGTCCGACTCGTTGAAAAGCATTTAGAAAAAACAGGCGATAAGGATGTAGCAGTTGATGCCCTTCATGTAGCATACGTTTACTCTAATCCACCTCAGCAATTACAAGTTGAACAACTTCGGGAAATCCTCATCGAATTATCCTCACCTTTAACGGGTTACTTAGGACGAGAAAAGAAAAATGGCGTCGATCGCTTTTATTACCTCCGAGATTTGATTATAGAAAATATATGAAATGTGTCACCTGCAAACACGGACAAACCCAACCAGGTTTAGTTACCGTAACTCTAGAAAGAGACGAGTTGATCGTCATTATTAAAAAAGTACCAGCCAAAGTTTGCGATAACTGCGGTGAGTACTACTTAAGTGATGATATTACAGCGCAAGTATGGCAACGGGCAGAAATAGCAATAAATAACGGAGCAGAAGTAGAAATTATTCGCTATGCAGCCTAGCAAAATTATATTTTCAGCGATCGCTTTTACTTCTTCCGCAATTTCTAAGTAGAATAAAAACCATATAATATGCCACACTTAATTGTTATAGCAGGCCCAAATGGTGCGGGTAAATCAACTGTTGCTCCTAAATTATTACAAGGAGTACTCAGAGTAAATGAATTTGTCAACGCGGATGCGATCGCTCAAGGACTATCAGCATTTGCTCCAGAAACAGTCGCTATTCAAGCTGGACGTATTATGCTAAAAAGATTACAACAACTAGCTAGTCAACGAGATAACTTTGCCTTTGAGACTACCTTAGCAAGCCGCAGTTTTGCTCCTTGGATTGCTAATTTATGTCAAATAGATTATGCTTTCTATCTAATTTTTTTATGGCTACCCAACCCAGAATTTGCCATTGCTCGTGTCCAAGAAAGAATAAGGCAAGGCGGTCATTCAGTGCCAGAAGAAACTATTCGACGACGTTATGAAGCAGGGATAAAAAACTTTTTTGAATTGTATCGACCATTAGCAGGTTCTTGGTTTTTCTATGATAATTCTAATACAGCAGATCCCCGTCTTATAGCTGCTGGTGAAAAAAGAGGTAATATTAATGTAGTAAACGCTCAGATTTGGCAACAAATCGAAGAAAATTATTATGGAAAATCAACCTGAAGAAGTTGAACTTTTATTAAGTATTACTGACGAAGAAAAAATTACCAAAGCCTTAGCTGAAGCTGTCAGAGATGCTTTACGAAAACACAAAGCTTTAGGTAATCCCGTAGCTGCTTGGCGAGATGGCAAAGTTGTTTGGATACCGCCAGAAGAAATTTCTATACCACCTGAATAATCACCAACCAAACAAATGGAAAAAATCGAAAGATATCGCGGCTGTTTACTCGGTTTAGCAGTTGGCGATGCAGTAGGAACAACTCTCGAATTCAAACCCCCAGGCACCTTTACACCCATTAAAGATATGGTGGGAGGTGGCCCATTTCAACTAAAACCGGGACAGTGGACGGATGACACCTCAATGGCGCTTTGTTTAGCCGAAAGTTTAATCGAAAAAAAAGGATTCGATCCCGTTCATCAACTGCAAAAATATCAGCAATGGTATCGCCAAGGACACCTCAGCAGCACTGGAAGATGTTTCGATATTGGTGGCACCGTTCGACAAGCACTTTGGCGATTTGAAGAGACAGGCGAACCATTTTGTGGTTCCATAGACCCCTTAAGCGCTGGTAACGGTTCCATCATGAGGTTAGCACCAGTACCGATGTTTTATGCTGCCGATCCAGAAAATGCGATCGCAAAATCAAAAGACAGTTCCCGCACCACCCACGGCGCAGCTACCGCAGTAGATGCTTGCCGATATTTAGCCGCTTTAATTATTGGCGCGATCGACGGAATTAGTAAAGAAAAATTACTCGAAAAACGCTATAGCCCCATACCTAATTATTGGGAAAACCACCCATTAGTAGAAGAGATAGATGAAATTGCGAAAGGTTCCTTCAAACACCGCCAACCACCAGAAATCAAAGGAACGGGTTACGTCGTCAAATCCTTAGAAGCCGCATTGTGGGCATTTTATCATAGTAATTCCTTTGCTGAAGGTTGTTTATTAGCCGTTAATTTAGGCGATGATGCCGATACAACCGGCGCAGTTTACGGACAACTAGCAGGTGCATTCTATGGAGAAACGGGAATACCGGAAACTTGGCGAGAAAAAATAGCTAAACGCGATTTAATTATATCGATGGCAAAACAAATTTTTGATTTAACTTAAGTAGGTATAGCGCTCCTATTTAAATAATCAACCCCACCCTAGCCCTCCCCTTACCAAGGGAAGGGCTAGGGTTTAGTTGTTCGCAATTCATTTAGGATCGCTATAGTTATATTATTAAGATTGGTAGGCTGGGTTCACGATCGCAATACATCAAACAACATTCATTTAGTGTTGGGTTCCGTTTCTCAACCCAACCTACGATTTTTATACATTGGGGAAGGGGTGCAGATGGCAACAGCAAAAATATGTTAGGAATCATCCTCATGGAAGTCAGACATACCCTGCGAGAAAACAACCACATCAAGAAATTACTAACCAATTAAATTAAGATAGGCAGAAGGTAAACAGAGAAAAGAGAAAAAATTTAACTTAATTTCAACCTTTATCTTCATACTTCTCCCCCCTAAATATCTCTCCTGCTTGCCAAGAAAGTAAAGACATTGCATACAATATCTCTACTTTCTTTCCTTTTCCTTTCTCCTTCCCTATTCCCTTCACTTCCCCGTTCCAGAATTTTCACCAAATGGTAAAATAAAAAACCTCTGGCTTCTTATTCAACCATCATGGGCAACACATTCGGAAATTTATTTCGCATCACCACATTTGGCGAATCACACGGCGGCGGCGTAGGCGTCGTCATAGACGGTTGCCCACCGCAACTAGAAATATCAGCCGCAGAAATTCAAGTAGAATTAGACAGGCGGCGACCCGGACAAAGCAAAATCACCACACCCCGCAAAGAAGCAGACACCTGCGAAATCCTTTCCGGTACCTTTGAAGGAAAAACGTTGGGAACGCCGATCGCGATTTTAGTCAGAAATCAAGACACCCGCCCCCAAGACTACGACGAAATGGCACAAAAATATCGCCCCTCCCACGCCGATGCTACCTACGACGCTAAATACGGCATTCGCAACTGGCAGGGCGGCGGCAGATCCTCAGCCAGAGAAACAATTGGTAGAGTAGCAGCAGGCGCGATCGCTAAAAAAATTCTTAAACAATACGGAAACGTAGAAATCATCAGCTATGTTAAGCGAATCAAAGACCTAGAAGGCGCGATCGATCCCAACACCGTCACGATGGAACAAGTAGAAAGCAACATCGTTCGCTGTCCCGACTCCGAGTGTGCCGATCGCATGATCGAACTGATCGAAGAAGTACGGCGACAAGGTGATTCGATCGGCGGCGTAGTGGAATGCGTCGTCAGAAACGTCCCGAAAGGATTAGGCGAGCCAGTATTCGATAAACTAGAAGCAGATTTAGCCAAGGGTGTAATGTCCTTGCCTGCAAGTAAAGGATTTGAAATAGGCTCTGGCTTTGCCGGTACCCTGCTCACTGGTAGCGAACATAACGATGAATTTTACACCGACTCCAACGGCAACATACGGACACTTACCAACCGTTCCGGCGGCATTCAGGGTGGTATATCTAACGGTGAAAACATTATTATGCGAATAGCATTTAAACCAACTGCTACTATTCGTAAAGAGCAGCGTACCGTCAACCGCGAAGGTGAACAAACTACACTAGCAGCCAAAGGACGACACGATCCTTGCGTTTTACCTAGAGCAGTGCCTATGGTAGAAGCAATGGTTGCTTTAGTGCTGTGCGATCATCTGTTGCGGCACCAGGGGCAATGTGGCACCTTGAAGTTTGAAGTTGCAAATGGAAACTAGCCCTTCTTCAGAAGAATTTGTCGTTCAGTTCTGGGGTGTACGCGGGAGTATACCCACCCCTGGAAACCAAACCGCACGCTATGGCGGTAACACCTCCTGCATCGAAATGCGAGTGGGTGGAAAACGCCTGATATTCGATGGCGGTAGCGGCTTGCACGTACTGGGTAGAAGCCTACTCAAGTGTATGCCCGTAGAAGCTCATATGTTTTTTACCCACTACCACTGGGACCACATCCAAGGAGTGCCGTTTTTTATCCCGGCCTTCCTGGAAGGTAACTGTTTCCACATCCACGGAGCAGTACCCCAAGACGGAGGTTCGATGAAACAGCATTTTATCGAACGAGTACTCCATCCCAACTCCCCAGTACCGCTAGAAGGATTGCACGCGGACATCAAATTTTACGATATGATCTGCGGCGATACCATCCAGCTAGACGACATCGTAATCGAAACCGGCCCCCTCAACCACCCGAACGGGGCAATGGGATATCGCGTCAACTGGCGGGGACATTCGGTATTTTACTGTACCGACACCGAGCACTTCCCCGATCGCATGGACGAAAACGTACTGCATTTAGCCCAAAATGCAGACCTCTTAATCTACGATTCCATGTACACCGACGAAGAATATCACAACCCCAAATCGCCCAAAGTTGGCTGGGGACACTCCACCTGGGAAGAAGGGGTAAAAATATGCAAAGCTGCTGGCGTCAAAACATTCGTTAAATTCCATCACGACCCCATCCACAATGATGACTTTCTCGACCAGCTAAAAGAAAAAATAGTGGAAGTATTTCCCAATTCAGTATTAGCTCAAGAGGGGATGATCTTGAAAGTGATTTAACTCTCTAACAGCGGGTAATAATTAAAGATAAATATACACCATCAAAAAATGAAAGAGTACTCTTTCATTTTTAATTTTTGGAGTCCTTATTTGTAGAGTGCGTTACCCGATCGCTAACACTCTACACTTATTTTTTTTATTTTACGATCGACATCAATACGGAAGCGCTCAACAGCCATGACTACCAACATCGATACCAAATCCACCCTACCGTTACCTCCCGGCAGTTTCGGCTTCCCATTAGTCGGAGAAACCATTAGCTTTTTGCGCGATCGCAATTTCATCAAAAAGCGGCAACAAAAATACGGACAAATTTTCAAAACTCACATCTTGGGTCGTCCCACAGTAGTCATGGTTGGCGCTCAAGCTAACCGCTTCATATTGTCCAGCCAAATGGATAAATTTTCCTGGCGCGATGGTTGGCCCGACACTTTCAAAGAACTACTCGGCAAATCCCTATTTCTGCAAGAAGGGGAAGAACATCAAAGAAACCGCAAACTTTTGATGCCAGCATTTCACGGTAAAGCGCTGCTAAATTACCTAACCACAATGGAGCGCATTACTCTCAAATATTTAGAAAAATGGGATACTCTGGGCACCTTTGCCTGGTTTCCCGAACTCAAACAACTTACCTTTGAAATTGCTAGCATCCTACTGTTGGGTAGCGAACCAGGTTCCCAAACCGCCCAACTCAGTCAATGGTTTACAGAACTCACCAATGGTTTATTAGCCATTCCTTTTCGTTGGCGCTGGACTACCTACGGAAAAGCATTACAAGCGCGGGACAACTTACTAGCTCATATTGAAAAAGCAGTGCTACGCAGACAGCAAGAACCTGCCCAAGATGCTTTGGGACTATTAGTAGAAAGTCGAGATGAAAACGGCAACGGGCTGAGTATGGAAGAACTGAAAGTACAAGCCCTACTGATGCTATTTGCCGGACACGAAACTACCACTTCCATGCTGACCTCTTTTTGTATGGCTTTGGCACAGCACCCCGATGTTTGGGAACGCGCCCGCCTCGAACAACAACAAGTAGCGCCAGATGGCAACTTGACCATCGAGCAACTTAAAGAAATGACTTATTTAGAACAAATACTGCGGGAAGTGGAAAGGCTTTATCCCCCCGTAGCTGGTGGTTTTCGTGGCGTAGTCGAGTCGTTTGAATATCAGGGATATCATATTCCCAAAGGTTGGCAAGCCCTCTATCGCATTCCGGCCACCCATCAAGATAGCAACATTTTTACTCAGCCAGAACAATTCGACCCAGACCGTTTTAGCCCTCAACGAGCAGAGCATAAAAAAC
Source organism: Leptolyngbyaceae cyanobacterium (assembly GCA_036703985.1). Classification (GTDB taxonomy): domain Bacteria; phylum Cyanobacteriota; class Cyanobacteriia; order Cyanobacteriales; family Aerosakkonemataceae; genus DATNQN01. Next base: position 63,850 of record DATNQN010000053.1, on the reverse strand, counting down.
AAGAATTTAGTTTGGTAGGTTTTGGCGGTGGGCCACGCATTTGCTTGGGGATAGCTTTTGCCCAAATGGAAATGAAAATAGTGGCATCTCACTTACTGCGAAACTATACCTGGGAGTTGTTACCTAACCAAAACCTTACCCTTGATGCCATACCGACTTTACACCCAACAGATGGATTACGAGTAAATTTCCAGCGCTTATAAATAAATTTTTTTAAATCAAAATTTTCAATGTCAGACAATCTCATTTTTCCTAAAAAGAACCGCCGTTGGATTTGGTTTTTTTCTTTGATGTTTTGTTCTCTGTTCGCGTTCACCAGTTGCGGCAACCACATCGATTCGGTTAAAAACCTCAAAACTGGCGCTGGTAGCCAAATCATCGTTTTAGGGGACAGCATCGCTTCCGGTTATGGAGTAACGGAAACAGAAGCATTTCCCAGCGTTCTCAGTCGCCAGTTAGGTGTGCCGATTTTAAATCGCGGTGTCAGCGGCGACACCACCGCAGCAGGATTAAATCGCTTGCAAAACGATGTGTTATCAGCAGAACCTTGGTTAGTAATCGTAGAGTTAGGCGGTAACGATTTTTTGCGAAGAATTCCTAAATCCGAGACAGAACAGAACTTGCGGCAAATTATCACTGGTATTCAGGGTAAAGGTGCGATCGCAGTTCTTTTAGGCATTAATATGGGTCTGACCGGCGATAGCTATCAACAAATATACGATCGCGTTGCCAAAGATACCAAAGCTTATCTAATTCCCCAAATCCTCAAAGGAATTTTAGACGATACCCGCTATCGCCAAGACGATGTTATCCATCCCAACGCCGCCGGACAAGCACTTTTAGCGACTCGCATCGCCAAAGATTTACAACTGCTCTTACAAAAAGCAACTTGGCCTACTGCATTGGTAAAGTATAAAAAGTAAGGAGAGATATGATACTGATAACTGTTAACTAGAAACCAAACGAGCAGGCTTTTCTTTAATTTGCACTTCGATAGATTTTACTCTTTCAATCATTCTCATTAACATCGTGTAATCAGGTACTTTAGCATTGGGAATATAACCCGTTTCTTGTGCTAAATCTGGCGAAACATTTGTCATTGCTGCGGTAATTAACTCTTTTTGATGGCGTTCTACATTGGGGCCGATCGCAACTGCTCCTGCCGGAACTCTTGCACCCCGATGAATAATCCGAAACTCAGTGTCCTTAAATTGCGATCGATAGCGATCGAATTCTGCTTGAGACAAAGCACCAGCAGCCACTTCTCCTTTAGCAATTAACTCTAAAATTCTTTGTGGTGTAGCTGCTAAGATCGTTTCTGCCAAAGTCAGGCCGTAAAGGTTATATAGCGGTACGTAATATCCTGTAGCAGAACCAGGTTGACCTAATGCAACTTTCTGGTTAGTCAGATCGGATATTTGATTTATTTTACTTTGTTTAAGTACTACTAAAATTGGCTGTAAAGCGCTCACGCCCTGGAGAGGAAAAAGCGGTGAATAACGCGCTTTATTAATCGCAATAGCTGCTAATCCTGGCGGTGCAAACACTAAATCCCAGCTTGCCGTTTGAATTCGTTCAACAGCTTTAATTTCATTAAAAGCAGGCTCTAATTGAATCACGCTTTTGGTTTCAGTCTCTAAATAATTAATTAACTTACTATATTTTTCAATTGAGCGATCGCCTTCTTCATAAGAAACTATTCCTATTAATAATTTACTTAGAGTTATTTGTCGATCGGATTTAAAAAATGTACAGCCTCCTAAAACTAAAAGACTTTGAGAAAGTAACAAGCGACGTGTAACCATAAGGTTCGTTGGAAAGTAGCGAAAGGTTAAATAACTTTACACCATATAAGCTGCTTGTGTTAAACTTTAGGCTCATCTTGGCAAAAAGGTCTAGAGTAAAAATGCTAAGAAACTTAAAGCTCACTCAAAAATTTAACCTGATTTTGATTTTAGTGGTTCTAGTTGGGATCGGCATGAGTGGTTTAGCTTTGTCTACAGCTTTAAATCAAAAGGCAGAAACCGAAGTAACTTCTAAAACTTTACTGCTGATGGACACTATTAGTGCAGTACGGACTTATACCAACGATCGAGTTAACCCTCTATTAATGCCTATCTTAGATACACAGCCAGAATTTTTAGCAGAATCAATTCCATCCTATGCAGCTAGAGAAGTGTTTGAATCATTGCGGAGCAAGCCGATCTATAACGAGTTATTTTATAAAGATGCTACTCTCAATCCAACTAACTTACGAGATAAGGCAGATGATTTTGAAACGGAATTAGTTGAAAATTTACGTAAAAACCCTAATTTAAAAGAATTGAATGGCTATCGAAAATATCCCAGCGGAGAGTTATTTTATATTGCTCGACCAATTAAAATAACAGACCAAAACTGCCTAGTTTGTCATAGTATCCCTGCCGCTGCACCTAAAAGTCAAATAGCTACTTACGGTAGTGAAAATGGTTTTGGTTGGAAGTTAAATGAAATCGTAGGGACACAGGTAGTTTACGTTCCCGCTAGCGAGGTAATGAATAAAGCCCGTCGCTCTTTTTTAATAGTCATGCAAATAGTAACCGCTGCTTTTGCTTTAGCAATTTTTATTACTAACGTTTTGCTCAAAATAGCAGTAGTCAGCCCCATTAAGCAAATTGCTAAAGTTGCTAATGAAGTCAGCACGGGAAATATGGAAGCCGAATTCGACCAAAATTATAATGACGAAATTGGATTGCTTGCCACTGCATTTAATCGCATGAAAGTCAGCCTTTCTGTTGCTATGAATATGTTAAATCAGCGTCGCGATGGTTAAAGGGAAAGGCAGGGAGCAGGGGAAAGTGAAAGAGAGTATAAGGCAGAGAATAGTTACTTTGTATTCTGACTTCTGAGTTCTGACTCCTCAATTCTAAATTCTGACTCCTGAACCCTAACTCCTTACGATTTTTCGCTTAACAATTTTCGACTAAACTCTTGGGCTTTTTGAGGAGTAGGAATTTGTTTAGCTAAAGCTTCTACTAATTGTTTGCGGGACGAGTTTGGCTGTTTAGATATAGTTTCTTGCACGATAAATTTAGCCATCGGGCCGATTAATTTAGCTAATTCTCGTTCGCAAATTTGCAAAAAACTTGCCTCAATTGTTGCTGGAATAGCATGAGTTTTGGCAACGGGCTGAGAGATGTGGGATTTTGAATTAACAGGATTTTGATTGGTAGCTGATGATGCTTGATTTGATGGTTTTAATAAAGCTTTTGCTTCTGATTGGAACTGCTGGCGGCAAGTGTCGGGAACGTAAACGGCTAAGCGATTGACTAAATCCGGCAGAGTAGAAACTTCCTGTAAAGCTTGTGGCAGTAGTAAGCTAGCCATCGGCCCAATATGATTGGCTAACAAAGTTTGTAATTGTTGATGGATTTCTGTTGGTATCGTTAAGTTGGATGCAGGATGGTTAGCAACCTCAGAAGCTGGTTGATTAGTTAAATTTTCGGTTTCTGTTTGAGTGAATAAAGCATTTTGATAAATGGGAATAGCTGCCTCAACATTTTTGTATTCTTGAGGTTTTAAGCGGTCTTTAAGAGGTTGAGGTTGTTTGTTGTTGTAGAGCAATTCAAAAATCGGTACTGGGCCAATTCCTTTTAAATCTCGGTCTTCATGTCTGTGTAATGTTAAACCAGAGACTCGTCCTTGTCGCACCAAAACGGCGGTGACTTCCGAAAGTAAGATTTGCTCGGCACTAGCTAAGGCCGCTATACGAGCGGCATAATCTACTTCATGACCGATAAAGCGATCGTCATCAGGAATTGGGCTACCAGTATGAATGCCGATCGTAACTTGCAGTGGCCCCAACGGAGTGGGAATCTGGTCAGAAATATGGCTTTGTTGGATTGCTACCGCGCATTCCACTGCATCAACGGGATTAGGGAAAACCAGAAAAAAAGCATCGCCGATCGTTTCCACTTTCCGTCCATCATAAGCATTAATGATTTCCAGCACTCGCTGACGATGGGGCATCAAAATCGTGTCACGGTATAAGTGGTTGTTGGTGTTGATGTCAGCCCCCGGTAACTTGAGTTTAATGGCAGTAGAACTCACCAGGTCAGTAAACATCATCGCGATCACTCGATCGGACATAACAACTCTTGTCGATTTCAAAAGGCTTGTTTTAACAATAGCTTTTCTGAAAGGATGAAGTTTGAAGTCTCCGAGTCAGAATTCAGAATTCAGGAGTCAGAATTCAGGAGTCAAATAATTAATTCTTCAGATCTTCTTTCACCGCGTCCCCACATCTCCCCATCTCCCCATCTCCCCATCCCCTCTTTCCTGCTCACCTGTGGCCGTCACGTAATAAAATAGAGTTTAGCCTCTGGAGCCGACTTTCAATAAAAATAAGGGGCAAAGATTTTGTAACAAATTCCACAGAATTGGTACATGGAAAGTCTGTATCCAATTAGAGTTTCTGCGTCTATTTCACTGTAATTGATTTTATGAGTTCTCCGATTCGCTTCCTCATGTGCCAGCCCGACCACTATGACGTGGATTATGTAATTAATCCTTGGATGGAAGGCAATATTCACAAATCCTCTCGCGATCGCGCCGTTGAGCAGTGGCAAGGACTTCACTACCTGATCAAAGACCATGCCATAGTCGATTTGGTCGTACCCCAAAAAGGTTGGCCAGATATGGTATTCACCGCCAACGCAGGATTAGTTCTCGGTCAAAACGTAGTCCTCAGCCGCTTTTTCCACAAAGAGCGTCAAGGGGAAGAACCGCACTTCAAAGAATGGTTTGAATCCCAAGGTTACACCGTTCACGAACTGCCCAAAGACCTGCCCTTTGAAGGTGCGGGTGACGCTTTGCTAGACCGGGAAGGACGTTGGCTGTGGGCGGGATACGGTTTTCGATCGGAACTGGACTCCCATCCTTATATTGCCAAATGGCTGGACATTGAGGTAATTTCCCTGCGATTGGTGGACGAGCGCTTCTATCACTTGGATACTTGCTTCTGTCCTTTATCTGGCGGCTATTTGCTCTACTATCCAGCCGCGTTTGACTCTTACTCGAATCGCTTGATCGAAATGCGGGTAGCACCGGAAAAGCGGATTGCCATTGAGGAAGCGGATGCGGTTAACTTCGCTTGTAATGCAGTGAACGTAGACCATATCGTCATCATGAACAAAGCCAGCGACAGCCTGAAACAGCGCTTGGCAAAAGTTGGCTTTGAAGTGAAAGAAACTCCCCTCACCGAGTTTTTGAAAGCTGGTGGTGCGGCGAAATGCTTGACCCTGCGGGTAACTGAGCCGATCAGAACGGAACTCCACGCCAATGTGTCGGTAGAAAGCCGCACGATTCGCATGGAAGGACACCTGTTGGATTCTGGTTTGATCAGTCGCGCCTTAGATACGATTATCAACAACGGCGGTAGTTTCCAAGTCCTCAATTTCAGCTTGGGAGAACAACGACAAAGTACTTCTTCGGCAGAAGTAAAAGTGTCGGCTCCTTCCCATGAGATCATGGAAGAAATCATGACCCAGCTGATCGATTTGGGTGCCGTACCTCGTCCGCAAGAAGTTTGCGACGTGAACACGGAAATAGTTACCCAAGCTGGCGTGTCTCCCGATGATTTCTACGTGACGACGATTTATCCGACGGAAGTACGGGTAAATTGCGAGTGGGTAAAAGTACAAAATCAGCGGATGGATGCGGCGATCGCAGTTACTCACACTCCCGATGGCCCAGTGGCTCGCTGCAAACTACTGCGGGATTTGGAAGTAGGCGATTTAGTAATTGTCGGCGTGGAAGGTATCCGCACGATCCGCAAAACGCAATCTCGCGAACAACGGAATACCCAAGAATTCAGCTTCATGGCGTCTGGTGTTTCCAGCGAACGCCGAGTGGAATTAGTCGTCGAGCAAATTGCTTGGGAATTGCGCCAAATTCGCGATCGCGCAGGTAAAGTAGTAGTTACTGCTGGCCCAGTAGTAATTCATACTGGCGGTGGCGAACATTTGTCTCGTTTAATTCGCAATGGCTACGTGCAGGCGTTGCTGGGTGGAAATGCGATCGCCGTTCACGACATCGAACAATCGATGATGGGTACTTCCTTGGGTGTGGATATGAAGCGAGGCGTCGCCGTGCGGGGAGGACACCGCCACCACCTGAAAGTGATTAACACCATTCGTCGCTGCGGTAACATTGCCAACGCCGTCGAACAAGGCATCATCAGAAGTGGCGTCATGTACGAATGCGTTCGCAGCAATATCCCATTCTGCCTCGCCGGTTCGATCCGGGATGATGGCCCACTGCCCGATACCCAAATGGATCTGCTGAAGGCTCAACAAGAGTATGCTCAGTTGCTGGAAGGCGCAGACATGATTCTGATGCTTTCTTCCATGTTGCACTCGATCGGTGTGGGTAATATGACGCCTTCTGGTGTGAAAATGGTTTGTGTGGATATCAACCCAGCCGTCGTCACCAAGTTGAGCGATCGCGGTTCGATCGAATCCGTTGGCGTCGTTACCGATGTCGGCTTATTCCTCAGTTTGTTAGTTCAACAATTGGATAAGTTGACCAGTCCTTATCAAGTCGCTCAAAAAGCATAAAAGAAGAATCCAGAATGCTTTTTAGGTAAGGTTTTATATATTACCTAAAAGCTGAGAGATACCTGACTTTGTTAAGAAGTCAGGTATCTGTTACTAATTCACTTCATCTGTGTTACTATCCACATTCTGCGTTTTTTACCACAGATATCCACAGATGAACACAGATGAACACAGATAATACTGATGAGATATCGACTTTGGCAAGAGGCTATTCATTTGCGGTTAATTTCTCAAAGCGAATATAAACATTAATTATGAACGATCGCATCAAAAAATACTTCCTAATGTCATTATTATCACTCTTTATTATAGCTTTCAGCTTATTTCATTATATTCAACCAGCTTTCAACCAAGAATCAACCAACAGTATATTTGAATTCGCTTTAATTGGTGACTTACCTTACGACGCCGAACAAGAAGCTAAATTTCCCAATTTAATTGCCGAAATCAATCAAAATCGATTAGCTTTCGTAGTGCATGACGGCGACATCAAAAGCGGGAGTAGCCCTTGCACTGACGAAATGTTTTATCAACGAAAAGAACTATTTGATAAATTCGAGCTTCCTTTCATTTTAATTTTAGGTGATAACGAATGGACTGATTGCCATCGTTCATCGGCTGGCGGTTACAATCCCACCGAAAGACTAACCAAATTACGGCAAATCTTTTTTGCGAATAACCAGAGTTTAGGTAAGCAAACTCTCCGCTTTTCCCAACAAAGCGAAAATCCTCAATATCGCAAATTCAGAGAAAATATTCGCTGGAATTATGGCAATGTAATGTTTGTAGGGTTGAACATAACCGGAAGCAATAATAATTTTGGGCGCACCCCGGAAGATGATGCAGAATATCGCGAAAGAAATACTGCTACTTTAGCTTGGATGCGAGAATCTTTTGCTTTGGCAAAACGCAATAACAACCAAGGAATTATGTTAATTATTCAAGCAAATCCTTGGTTTGAGTTAGAACCAACTAACAAGGAACGAGCAGGTTATAATGATTTTATTAATGCTTTGGAAACTGAAACTTTAAACTTTAGTAAACAAGTAGTATTAGTACATGGAGACAGCCATTATTTTCGCCTTGATAAACCACTAATTAACTCAAAAAATAAACGGAGAATCGAAAATTTTACCAGAGTAGAAACTTTTGGTTCTCCTGACGTTCATTGGCTGCGTGCGAGAGTAGATCCAAGCGATCGCAATCTCTTTTCTTTCCGCCAAGAAATCATCGAAGCAAATAAGAATCCGAGATAAAATTAAAGATGTAGGGTGTGTTAGCGAAGCGTAACGCACCGTTCACCCTGTAGGTTATGACATAGTTTATATTCAGTCAATTTAGACTTCTATTCTTAGAAACTTCAACCCTAACACAATAGCAGCGATCGATCCGGAAACCCGAATTTCTCCAGACGCTATTTTATTCATTACTTGGGAAACTGGAATTAATTCTAATTCAATTTCTTCGGTCAAATCTAGCTGCTGCTTACCACCAATCTTCACATCTTTAGCTAGGAAAATATGAATTTGATTAGTATCTTTGATCGGATTATCATAAATAGTACCTAATTTAATCATTTCTGTCGGAACGTAACCAGTTTCTTCGATTAATTCCCGTCTAGCTGCTGTTTCCGGATCTTCCGTGTTTGGATTAAAGCTACCAGCAGGCAGTTCTAATAAAATTTCTCCCGTAGCGTGTCTGTATTGACGAACGAAAACAATATTTCCATCAACAGTAACGGGAAATATTAATGCTATATCCGGCCTGACTAATACGAAAAAATCATCTATAATGTTGCCATTGGGCAATTCGATCGCATCTTGGCGAATCTTAAACCATTGGTTATCAAAAACAACATTTGATCGCAATATTTTCCATTTCTTTAAATCACTCATCATCATTCCTTTGGACATCATCAATATATTTTCTTATAGTTAATCCAGCTTTAGTTGCTAGTTCGTGGGCAGCTTGATGGGCAGCAATTAAAATAAGATTAAATCCTTCCGGTTTTAACTCTTGTAATGATATCAATTGACAAGGTTGCGTTTGCAAGAACAAATCAGCTAATTCCTTTGCAGGAGACAGTTCTAATTCTTTGGCGTAGCGTTGAGCGTTTTTTAAACCCAATTCAATTACTAATAGTTTAGTTTGGATTGTAGTAACTGCCGAGTTATCGCTAATTAACCAAATCGGTTTTTTTTCAGGCAAATTTGCGAGGATTTCCAAACCTTTGATTGCCGCCCAAATTTCTGCATTCATCGAATTATCGCAATTTTCTAAAGGATAGCTATAGTGTTCCCAATTAACGCAAAATTGATGATTAGGCAGGTTTTCCATATCCCAAAAACGCCGCAATATGATAACTCCAGCCCCAGAACCATTTAGATCCAAAGGGGCAGGATGCCCACCGTCTACGACAACCCAAATATCTGGTTCAAACTGACGCAGTAAGCTAATACCAGTACGTTCTTGGGGAGTAATAATCGCTTCTTCTGAATTCATTAGTGCTGAAATTCAATCGTTTAAATCCTATTTATCGCCATAAACCATTCGGTTATTCCATTTGCGATCGCATCTGCCATTTTTTGTCTATCCTGGGGATTTGTTACCGATTCAAACTCGTCTGGATTACTCATAAAACCCAATTCCAATAATACCGATGGCGCACTAGTCGGACGAGTGAGGGCTAAGTTATTCCAATACACCCCATAAGAAGGGTAACCCCGTTTTTCCACTATATAATTATGCAAAAACATCGCTAAACTATGAGCTTGGGTGTTATACCAAAAAGCACTAAATCCTTTGGTATTTTCGGCATCTCCATTATCTGGCAGGGAATTATAATGAATGGAAAATGCCACTGTAGGTTGCAGTTTATCGATAATTGCCACTCTTTCAGGTAAGGATAAAAAGCGATCGTCCTCTCGCGTCATATAAACAGTAGCACCTTGAGAAATTAATCGATCGCGCAACAGCTTTGATATTGCTAAATTAGCATCTTTTTCTAGATAACCTGTTGGCCCAGTTGCACCCGGTTCAGTTCCGCCATGTCCTGGATCGAGTAAAATTTTGATACCAGATAAAGGTTTGTCTGCTTCTCCTTTCATTCCTCCCGTTGATGAAGAGTTAGGTGGATGACGGAGAGTTAATACTAAGTTAGGGCCATCATATTTCAACTGATAACCCCATTGTTGTGCAGATTTTAAATTAAACGTATATTGCACTTGACCGGGTGCAGTTTGTTGCCAATCCAAACGAGAAATTATCGGGTTATCATCAAGGCGAATAGTATCAGTTTGGGCAGTAGTATTGTAGAGCGTGAGAGTAAAAGTGCGATCGCCTTGTTGTACGCTAACTGGGACTGGTACTTGTAAGGGAAATATTACTTCTGTCGCGCCCGGTATTTGACGACTCCTCACGCTGCGAATAATCGATCGAGGTGGTACGCTGCCGGGTAAAACGCGAATTTCCTCACTTTTAATCCAAGCGCCGTAATCCAGTCGCACCCATTCTCCCTCTCTCCCCGTAATCGTTGCTTGAGTTCCCTTGGGAAGTGGCGTTAAGCGAGAATGATCGCTACTTGGCCCACTGCGGGCAACTCCCCCATCCGCGATTACTTCCGCAATTTGTAATTGTGCTGGGGAAAGGATTTCTACTTTACCTTGACTGATTTGAGAAATCGTTCTGCCATTTAACGTTAACTGAAATTCCGGACGCCCTAAATCTCCCGGCGAGTTAGCGGTAGCGCAACCTTCATATTTACCACTAAAAGGTTGAGAAGTAGATTGAAATTCTCCCGTCAATGCAGCCGAGTTCGGAGGCAGGTCTACAATAGAAGATTGGGGCATTAAGGGAAAAGTGCGATCGCCTAACTTAACAGCAACAGTAGCATTGGGAGGTGCGATCGCGCTAAAACAAATTAATTCCCCCGGCATCGTAGCCATATTAACAGATGGCATCAAAGAATCTTTTGCAAATGCCAATCCCGTTGGGGGAGTAGGAAATTTTGATAAGCGCGTAACTTTAATTTGCCGTTGTTGGTTTTCATAACGCAACGTAAAAATATTGTCCCCCAGTTCTAACGGAAAACTAGGGGCAAAATGACCCGCCGAACTCCTTTGGATGGGTTTACCGTTTATCAATACATTTCCCGTTGGTGGTGCCGTTCCTAAAATAAAAATTTTCTCCGATGTAGTTCGGTGATTAGTACGAGGAAAAACGACGTTAAATGGTTGGTTAGCCAAGACCGGATACGCGATAAAAGTTGTGATTGCAATTAATCCTAGTATTTTTTGCATTTTTTGTCATTGGTAATTCGTCATTGGTCATTGCTTTGATTAATTATCGGCTAATTTAATCTTCTAAAATCTTTGTTGGTAAGCCATCAATGCTTTTTTGGTTCTTTTGATGCCAATATTCATTTATGCCTTCTTTTCCTTTTTTGGTTGCCCATTCGACAATGGTTTCCCTCTCTTCTTTTAGTTCGTAAATCGGTACGCCATATCCGCAAGATGTTTGTACTGATTCCACATCTAAAACGATGATTTGCCTATCTCCTGGGGTTGGCTTGAATAAAGAGTAAAATTTTACCCAATCTTGATGTCTTTGGCTAATGGTTTTTCCTCGTCCGTAAAGACGCAAGATTAAAGGCTTTTCCGAAAAACTGCAAAACATAATCGTCATTCGTCCGTTTTCCAGTAAATGAGCGGCTGTTTCATTACCACTACCAGTCAGATCCAAGTAAGCTACCGTTCGATCGTCGATACAACGAAAAGTATCTCTGCCTTTCGGTGATAAATTAATTCTGCCTGAATTAGCCGCAGTCGCCGTAAAGAAAAGTTTTTGTTCGGCGATAAAACTACGTAATTCTTCATTCAACTGGGAGTAGAACTTAGCCATTAAAAAGCCTTCTTAATTTAAAGTAGTGGATCGACTGTCGAGATAGCGAGATAAGTAGAGTAACTCAAATATGTAGGCTGAATTAGCTACTTCTAAAAAATTTTCTTGGCTCGTCTATCTATCTTTTCAAATTTTTATATCTTTAATCAAAAAAATCAAGTTATCGTTATTTGTACTCATTCAAAAATCCCGTTATCGAACTTTAGCAAAACTGTCAAAATTCGCTAATATGGTTTAGAAAGCTTGGCGTGCTATTTACCAGCAACGGATGTTATCCTATCATCTGGGTTGTAGCCCGGTTAAAAGCTGACTACCCAATCTCGGTAATTACCCCTTACCCCTACCCGTCTCGTTTTTCCGCTCCCGAAGATTCTTATTTTCAAGAGGTAAGGAGTCAGGAGTAAAGCTTTTAAAGAGGCTGGTCGGGAAAGCCATTTTCTTTGAGGAGGAGAATAGAAGATAAAGCTTCCTTAGAGCAACTAATGCTAGTTGCTAAGACTGTGGCACAATTAACGGGGTGGGTTGCCCGATCGCTCTACTTTTAAGTATTTTATGACTAAGTTTGTCTTTGTTACCGGTGGTGTAGTTTCTAGTATAGGCAAGGGAATTGTCGCCGCCAGCCTGGGGCGCTTGTTAAAGTCGCGGGATTATTCCGTATCGATTCTGAAACTTGACCCCTATATTAACGTAGACCCTGGGACGATGAGTCCGTTCCAACACGGGGAAGTATTCGTGACAGAAGATGGTGCTGAAACCGACCTGGACTTGGGACACTACGAACGCTTCACCGATACATCCATGTCCCGTCTCAATAGCGTTACCACTGGTTCGATTTACCAGGCAGTAATTAATAAAGAGCGCCGAGGCGATTATATGGGGGGAACGGTACAGGTAATTCCCCACATCACGAACGAGATTAAGGAAAGAATTAAACGAGTTGCCACCAATACTAATCCCGATGTGGTAATTACGGAAATTGGCGGAACGGTGGGAGATATAGAATCCCTGCCGTTTTTGGAAGCGATTCGCCAGTTTAGGAAAGATGTAGGGCGGCGAAACGTGCTGTATATGCACGTAACTTTAGTGCCTTGGATTCCTTCGGCGGGAGAAATGAAAACCAAGCCGACTCAGCATTCGGTAAAAGAATTGCGATCGATCGGTATTCAACCAGATATTCTAGTTTGCAGGTCCGATCGTCCGATCCCCAAAGGACTCAAAGACAAACTCTCCGAATTTTGTGACGTATCGGCAGAATGCGTGATCACCTCTCAAGATGCCAACAGCATCTATGAAGTACCCTTGATGTTGGAACGGGAAGGACTCGCACATCAAGCGCTCGAATTACTACAACTCGAACAACGGCAACCCGACTTATCCAACTGGCAAACTTTAGTAGAGCGTCTTTATTCTCCCAGAAACAAGATCGAAATAGCCATTGTCGGTAAATACGTGAGGTTGAGCGATGCTTACCTATCAATGGTAGAAGCGTTGCGTCACGCTGCGATCGATTTATCCCTAGAACTCAACCTGCGCTGGGTAAACTCCGAAGACATCGAAGCTAATGGCGCAGAAAGATATTTAGAAGGAGTAAATGGAATCGTCGTTCCCGGAGGTTTTGGTAGCCGAGGAGTAGATGGTAAGATTGGGGCGGTTCAATACGCGCGCGATCGCAAAATTCCCTTTTTAGGCTTATGCTTGGGAATGCAATGTTCCGTGATCGAATGGGCGCGTCATGTCGCTGGACTACAAGATGCCAACAGCGCCGAATTCGATCCCGATACCGCCAACCCAGTGATCAACCTATTGCCAGAACAGCACGATGTAGTTGACTTAGGCGGTACCATGCGGTTGGGTTTATATGCTTGTCGTTTGGCACCAAACACCTTAGCTCACCGTCTCTACCAAAAAGAAGTGATTTACGAACGTCACCGACATCGTTACGAATTTAACAATGCCTATCGCAATCTATTTCTAGAAAGCGGGTATGCAATCAGCGGCACTTCTCCCGATGGACGCTTAGTGGAAATTGTCGAACTTCCCTCCCATCCCTTCTTCATCGCCACCCAATTCCACCCAGAATTTCAGTCTAGTCCCAGTAACCCCCATCCTTTATTTAGAGGATTTATCCAGGCGGCATTAAATAAGTTACCGGGTGGTCAAAATAATATCGAGAATGGCATTTCTACCCAAGAAAAAACTATTACCGAGCCAATTAAAATTAACAAAGATACTCACCCAACCCCATCCTTGAATGCTCCAGCTTAAGTTTACTAACCATAGTTGGCAATTGCTTTCTTCAAGTAACGCAACGCGAGTGTGCTGGCAACCCATTCGCGTTGTTAATACATGGGTGAAAAATTTTTCTAGCAGTTTTCATTCAAAAACCTGCGATTCGGGCAATGGTGGTTGTGAGGAGCGCGTGTGACCTATTGGATCAAAATTAGTTACGAGAGGAAAGAATATGTAATAGATCTTGAGCGCGTCTGTGCTTTCGCTTACGAAACAAACGGCAGGTTGACATTTTGGTTGCCAGATAGCGCTTTTCCGATCGTAATTAATCCCCAAGGATATCCAGATGCCTATCAAAAAGTCGCGTCATACATTCAAAACGTCAGCGGACAAACTTTTAACGGCTACTGGGTGAAAATAACTTATGAAAGAAATGATTATGTAATTAATCTTAAGGGAATTAGTACTTTTTGTTGCGAACCAAATGGCAGAATCAGTTTTTGGTTGCCAGATGGTTCTATTCCCATTGTCATTCATCCCCAAAGTAACCAGGATGCTTATGACAAAATTATTAGTTATATTCAACAGGAAACGGGATATTCTTTATAGGAGTCAGAATTCAGCAGTCAGAATTCATAATTAATACCATGTACGCTCATATAACTTAGTCTGTAGTAATGACTTTAGTCCTTAGTTGAGGAACGCAAGAGGACTAAAGTCCTCACTAAAAACCAGCGTTATTATTTTGTACTGCACTTAAATTTTGGAGAAAATTTTGATGTTCGCTACTAGAAAGCCCGGTTTGTAGAGTAGCGATAACTTGAAGCATATCACCAGCCAAAAGTGCTGAAACAGACAACCATAACCCCGGAAAAACCTGGCTGCGAATTATTCCTTCTGGATCGTATACAAGAGAAATATATTCCCCATCTTGTAAGGAAAACCAATCGAGGCGTTCCTCCATCACTTGCCAAACAATATACTCTTTTACTCCATTGCGGCGATAAACTCGTTTTTTGTCTCGGAGGTCTATAGAGGCTGTACTAGCAGCAATTTCCGCAATCAGTTCTGGTGCGCCTTCGATATAACCATCATCGCTAAGACGACTTTGACCACCACGATAACTATCAATTAGCAAAACAGCATCCGGTTGAGGTTCGTTATCCAAATCAAGGCGGACAGTCGGATTATCGCCCAAACGCACTCCTGGCGTTGCTATTTTGTAGTTACCAAGCCAGATGATTAAATTGGCATGGGGTTCGGCGTGGGGCTCAAATCTTAAAGGAGAAGCCATATAAACAATTCCTTCGATCAGTTCGGCTTTTTTCAGATGGGGCATAGCTTGATAACGCCGCTCGAATTCTGCACGAGAAAGCATATCGCCATTTTCTAAAAATGGAATAGTGATACTGCTCTTATTCGTCAGAGCGCTCATAGCTTTTCTCCTGTTCCCTTAATAGGATCGCCTCTCTTATTTTACAGAAACAGCATCATATGTTCGTTAGCATTGCTCTTTTATCTGCGTTTATCTGTCTTAATCTGCGGTAAAAATTTAACCTCTGATTCCCACAAATAACCTGAGAGCATCACTTTATATAACTTTTTCCCATGCCAATTTAGCAGCACCAACCATTCCTGCTTGATTGCCTAATTCTGCTACCAATAACTCTAAACCCGTGCGGGAACTCAACAAAACTCGCCGCTCAATTTCTGCTTTTACTGCTGGCAAGAAAAATTCTGCACTAGCACAAACTCCTCCACCAATTACGATCGCTTCTGGAGTCAGAACGTAGATCAAACTTGCCAAACCAGCACCGAGATCCCGTCCGTAGCTTTGCCAAAATTCTAATGCTTTTTCGTCTCCTGCGGTTGCGCGATCGCCTAATTCTTTCGGTTCTAATCCAGTTCGCCGTCTGATTGCTTGTACGGAGACATATTGCTCTAAAGAACCGCGATTGCCGCTATTGCACTCTGGGCCATCTGGATTTAAGGTAATTAATCCCAATTCCCCAGCCGCACCTTGATGACCGGTGAATAACTTGCCATCCAGAACGATCGCACCGCCCACCCCAGTTCCCAAAGTGAGCAAAATCATGTTGCGAAAGCGGCGACCCGCACCTAACCAAGCTTCGCCCAATCCAGCACAATTAGCATCATTAGCCAAAATCGTAGGTATTCCGGTCTTTGCTTCTATCCAATCGGCAAGCGGAACATTTTTCCAACCAACTAAGTTAATTGCTACTTTCGCAATTCGGCCCGCCGCATCCGCTGGGCCAGGGGTGCCGATGCCGATCGCTTTGAGGTTTTCTTCTCCTCCACAAGCTGCGAGCGCTTGTACGATCGCATCCAGTACCGCTTCTGGGGTAGCAGGTTGGGGCGTTGGTACCGTCAACGACTGCAAGCAAGTACCATCTTTCAGGAACCGCCCTAATTTAATCGCGGTTCCACCTAAATCGATACCTAATACTTGTTGGTTAGAAAGATTGGGTTCCGTTCCCATGCGTAAATTTTGGCAGATATAAATGACTAATCTGCAATTCTAAAGGAATTTACGAAATTTTGAAATTCTCTTTGAGCTTGCTGATAAGCCGTTCTTTTCTGGTTGAAAGCAGCTTGAGAAATTTGCTTATCTTCAAATTGCTTTTGTGCTAACTCAAACTCCAGTTTTTTGATGCGGTAATTTTGACCCCTCACTGTACCTTCTACCGCACCCACCCAATTAGTAAAACCTAAAGTTTGGATGTCCGGCTCTGTATTGCCAACGCTACTAATAACTCTCTGTCCTAGCGCGGTTTTGCTTCTTTCCGTCAGCGTCCGAAAACTATTCAACGCGCCTCGGATTTGTTGAATTCTATCTAATGAATTTGCCAAAGAAAATCTTTGATTTAAAGTAACATCCAGCGGTTCATCTCGGTTGACGTTCTGAGCAATTGCGGTTGGTTGGGCATTCACCTCTGGATTAAAAAAACCGCTAGTTAATCCAGCTACAGCAATTGGAACGATCGCACAACCAGTCACCTTAAGCAAAGAAGTTTTTATTTTCATTGTACTGATTCCCTGAAAAATATAACTATTAAGAACCCATCTCATCTGTGTTCATCTGTGGTAAAAAAATTCTCACCACCACTTTTCAGATCGGTTCTTAATATCTGACTGGTTCACAAATTTCTAGTTCCTCATTCCTTTACGCAACTGGGGATTAACAAACTCGCTCAATCCTTCACCCAGCAATGATAATCCTACTACCATCAAAGTAAGAGCCAAACCAGGAAATAAAGTCGTCCACCAGATCCCGGTTGGTAAAGCTTCCAAAGCTAATTTTAAATCGTGACCCCATTCTGGCACTTCATCCGGCAATCCCAACCCCAAAAAACCTAAACCGCCCAGAGTGAGAATTGCGTCGGCAGCATTGAGGGTAAATAGCACTGGCACGCTTTGAATCACGTTTAGAAATAAGTATCGAGATAAAACCGCCCAGGTGTTAGCGCCCATCGCTTGGGCAGCTTCGATGTACAGTTCGGTTTTGACGCTGTGGGTGTGGTTTCTAACTACTCGATAATATTGAGGAATGTAGGCAATGCTAATTGCGATCGCCGCATTCAAAACTCCCCGTCCCACTACAAACGCCAGCGTCACCGATAGCAACAGCCCCGGCAAAGTATAAATAGTATCCATCACAAATAGCAGCACCCGATCCAGCCTGCCACCCAAATAACCGCTAACTAAACCTAATGGCACGCCTATTACTAAACTTAAAGCTGTAGCTAAAATCACCACTTGCAAAGCAGCTTGCGTACCGAATAGCGTCCGCGAGAATACATCATAACCTTGGCGAGAAGTACCGAACCAATAACTCCAGGAAGGTGCTTGGTGGATGGGATTAGTTAGAGATTGAGTCGGACTTTGCAGCCATCCCCAAGCTTGAAAAGAGGGAGCAAAAATTGCTACTAAGACAAAAAAGAGGGTGATAATGAATCCTGCGATCGTTAATTGCCATGAAATACTAGCAGTGCGATCGGAAAAACGCAGAAATTGAGGTAACTGTAATCTTTTGAGAGCCATTTATATAAAATCAAAGCTAAGGCTTAAGCGCTAAAATCAGTTTAATATAAATTTTGGCTGACTGCCGTAAATTCATCAGCCGTTTCTAAAAAACTTACTTGGGAGTGCTAACTATCAATATGAATAACTTACGACTTAATTTAGGTTGTGGAGAAAGAAAGTTAGATGGTTATATCAATGTTGATAAATTTGGCAATCCTGATGTTAAACAAGATTTAGAAACTTTTCCTTGGCCTTGGAAAGATAACTCAGTCAGGGAAATTTTACTAATCCACGTTCTCGAACATTTAGGTCAAGATACCAACACTTATTTAAATATTATTAAAGAAATGTATCGCATCTGCCAACATGGAGCCAAAATTCAGATTATCGTTCCTCATCATCGCCATGACTTCTTTTTTGACGACCCAACTCATGTACGGGTAGTCACTCCAATGGGATTATCGCTTTTTTCCCAGAGATTAAATAAGAAATGGGTAGAAGAAAAAGCAGCTAATTCTCCTCTCGGTTTATATTTAGGGGTAAATTTTGAGTTAATTGGTACTTATTACACGCCAAGTTCTCATTGGTTTGAGCTTCATCCAGAACCAGAAGTAGATGTCGATTTATTACTTTCTGAAAGTGCTTATTACAATAATTTAATCGAACAAATAGAAATGATATTAGAAGTTGTGAAATAAAGTTATTAGTTAAGATTCCCAATACCGGTTTCTAGTTTAATAGCTCGGAGAAGTTAAGGCTAATTTCAAACTGCTATTGACGAATCATCATTTGGAAATTATTATTTTCTCTCTCAGGTTATATCATGTAAATTCTGTTAGGCTTTGCCTTACTCTTTCCAAAACTTCTTGCCAATCACCAGGGTTATTTTGGTGGAATAAGCGCATAGTCGGATACCAAGGAGTATCGTCTCGATCGATTATCCATCGCCAGTCGGAATTATAACATAAAAGTACCCATACTGGCTTACCCAACGCACCAGCTAAATGGGCGACAGCAGTATCTACAGTGATGACTAAATCCATTTGGGTTATCACGGCGGCTGTATCGGCAAAGTTATTAATTTGATTACTTAAATCTATCAATGGTAATGAAGATGATATTTGTGATATTTCAGATGCTTTTAGCCCTTTTTGTAAACTATAAAAAGCAATATTTGGTAGGTCTAAAAGTTGGATGAAATAATGTAAAGAACTAGACCTTCTGCGATCGCTGGGATGTTCCGGATTGCCAGCCCAAACTATGCCTACTTTAAAATCGGATTTGGCTAGTTTATCTAGTTGCACGCTAACGGATTCTAAAGGAGTTAAATAAGGAATTTGGGCAGGTATTGTTTCTAGATTTGTTTTTAAAATCCGTGGTAAGCTGAGGATAGGAATATAAACATCAAATTCCGGTAACTCTTCACCTATAGCTACTACTTTGTAAATTCCTTTCATTGTTTTCAGTAATTTCACCAATGGTGGATGACATTCCACAATTATCTTACTAGCTTGTTCTAATAATAAAGGTATATAGCGGATAAATTGAATGATATCTCCCATTCCTTGTTCGGCTTGCAACAGAATAGTTTTACCTGTTAAATCTGAGCCATTCCAAATGGGTTTTGGTAAAGTGCGAGGGTGGTTATTTTTGCGTTGCCAGCGCCATTCATACTCAATGAACCCTTGTTCGTATACTCCTAATTTGAGCAGATTTAAAGCACGATTCCAGTGTATTTCAGCGTTATTGGGTTCGATTTCAAGAGCGCGATCGCAACAAGCTAATGCTTCGTTGTATTGGCGGTTATCTTGATAAAATATGGCTAAATTGTGGTAAGATTCCACATAATTTGGATCTAAAGCCAGCGCTTTCTGAAAAGTTGCCAGTGCTTCGTCTACTTTACCTTGAGCATTCAATGCACTACCCAGATTATGATAAGTTAAAATTTGGTTACTATCTAAGATAAGAGATTGTTGGTAACAAGCGATCGCTTCTTCTAATTTTCCTTTTCTTTGCCAAGCATTGCCTAAATTATTGAAAACCGTGGCAGAATCAGGAGAAATCGCCAGAGATTTTTGGTAACAATCGATCGCCTCTTGTATTTTGTCTTGCTGATGAAAAACTATACCTAAATGATAATAAGTGATGGCATCGTTTGGTGCTAAAGCAAGTCCTTGCTGATAATATGCGATCGCATCTTCTAGCTTACCCTGATTCAACAGCGCATTGCCTAAATTTTTATAAGCAATAGCGTAATTTGGTGCTAGTTCTATTATTTGGCAATAAATTTTTTCTGCTTGTTCGTATTTCCCCGCTTCTAAACGTTGAATTCCTTCTTTTTCTAATATCTCAATTAATTCTGCCGATTCATCTTCAACTCCTTCTAATAGTACTGATAACCAACAAGCTTGTGCTTCTTCTTCTCTCCCAGCTAAAAGTAAAGCCAACCCTAATTTTCCGTAATTAGAGATGATAGTAGGATCGGCTTCAATAGCTTGTTCGTAAATTGCGATCGCCTCATCATACTCGTCTTGCACCAAGCATTGTGCTGCTTTTTTTACCAAATTCAACATTTCCATAAATTGATTATAGATTTTCTATTTACCTATGTCATTCAATAATTTGCCATTCTGGTAAATCTATTATTTCTACCTTAAAAACAGCTGCTTCATTTTCATTTAGCATATTTATTTTGCTAGTAATTTTTGGTTGGAGTTCTTGCCATTCTCGTTGACTCAAGTTACTCAAAAAAGCTATTTCTGGCTGCTCGGAAACATCCAAATCTTCTTCATATAAAATTTCCATCACTGCTCCAGATATAGCCATTTCTGCTGATTCTTCAGTAATTTCACTTGTTTCGATCAACAGAATTATCTTGCTTCTTTCTGGATGCGCGAGCAGATATCTCATCACCCTTTTTATTTCAGGTAGCAATATTTCTTCGGCTTGGTTCCAATTGGGGAAAATAATCAAGTTAATTTCTTTCAGGTTGAGTTTTTCTGTTCGAGAAGGTAATCGCAGCAGCGCCAACATTTCTTCTGCCATTACTAACCTGGGTACTAACTTTAATGTGGCAAGAGCAGCTTTTTCTGCTAAAGCTACATCTCCTGCTTTCTGCGATACTTCTGCTAAGAACCATAAAGCACGCCAAGCATCATATTCAGATGTATTTTGTTTGCGGAACCATACGCCTGTATCATCAATTCCCCTGAGAGGAAATGTTATATTTTGATTTCTTTCAAAATCATGGACAGCTTTCCGACAACCCTCCCAAAAACCATAATCATCAATTTGGATAATTCCATCATCTACTACTTGCTCAAACAGATGATTAAATATATCCATAGTTGATTCATACCAATCTCCATCAGCGTGTAGCAAAGCAATTTTGTTTATTTCTGCTTTGTATTTAGGAAGAGTTTCCGAAAATAATCCTTTAACTGGTACTACAATATCTTTTACATCTAGCGCTTGACAAATTTGCTCCAAACCTTCACTTATGGAAGCTTTTAAAGTACCAACTCCTAAACCTGTATCGTTAGCAGGTATACCATCACGTTTATCAACGGCGGTAGGATCGGGCATTCCTTCAAAAGTATCAAAAGCATATACTAATCTCGGACGTTGGCTGTAGCGTTTGATCGCAAATGCTAACAGTGCTGCTGCTCCACCCCTGCAAGTTCCGCACTCTACGAAATTTCCGGGAATATCCTCTAAACAAATTTGCTTGGCTAATGAATAAAGAGAAAATAATCTTGACTGACGAAGCATGGTGTAGCTGCTAATTGCTTCGATAATTTTGAGAAATTCATAATTTGTGCGATCGCTAATTGCCCAACTAGCAGATTGGGATGCTATTATATAATGATTTAAACTTTTTTTCAAATCTCCTTTTTGCCAATAAATCAAACTCAGATATTTATTCGCAGTCCAGGATAAAGGATTAATTTCAGTTGCATTTTTTAAGTTAAGTAATGCTTGTTCTAAATTACCTTCCCCAAAAAATTGCTTTCCTTTTTGATTTAATTTAACTACTTCTGAATTATCAAAATCTTTATTGGCAAAATCAAGCTCTACATTAATATTTTCTATTGTATTAATGAGTAAATTTAGATTGCTTTCTTTCCCATCAATTCTTTTTTCTTTTGACAATCCACTAACGGAATAATGTTGCAAATGTGCTGGTAAATCCCATTCAACATTAGGATCTGGCTGATGATGAACGGGTTCAACATTTCCTCGCCACGCTACTCCCATAATTTGCATGGTTTGGTAAATCATTGTCTGCCATCCCCTTTGTTTTAGGTAATCTAAACCTTGCACCACATCAGGGGAAGTTAAATCGTGAAACAGAATAATTGCATCTTGTTCAGCTAATTGTTCGCAAACGATTGCATCATACAAAGGTGCTGGCGCTTCGTGATCTCCATCAATAAAAATTAACGACCATTTCTTTTGATTTTGAGCAAATAATTCTCTAACTGAACTAGGACTATATCCTTTAATTAATTTAACCGAATCAATCACTCCAGCAGAACGTAAAGAATTCGTTACGCTTTCGTATACTTCTTGATCTACAAATACAGGATCTACAATATCTAATTGAACTCCAGCCAAAGCTAAATGACAAGCTGACCAACCAAACCAACAACCAATTTCTAAAGCATTTTTCCCTTTAAATTTTAGGGCAGTATTATAAAGGATATGCGCTTCATCGCGAGTCACAAATCCCACATCCTGATAGCGTTCATCGGCATACCAATTATGTGGTATTTCGCTCCTCATATAAGACCAAGGACAATTATCCTTATTAGCGATAATCATATGAGGGAAACAATTATCTGGAATGACGATTTGCAAACCAGGAGAAACATAATCTCCTTCGGGTACATTTATTTCTTCTACTTTTACTTTTTTTTCTAACATTTGTCTTGTTTCCTTTTGATTAACTTGAATGTCACTTGACCAGATTTTTTCAGTATAGCGCAGGCTAACTTCAACTAAATTTTTATCAGTTGAAACTAAGTTAACTCGCTCATACTTTTCGTTCGTTAGATGTAAAATGCCGATGGGATCGTGTGGTAAATAAGGCTCTACCAAACAAGATTTTTCTTTATCCCAAACTGGTAAACCAAAATGGCAAGTCCAATTACACCAACTAGGAAGTAATTCGGTTTGCTCGAATAATCCATAATTATAAACCGCTAAATTTAGGGCAAACTGGTCTGTCATTAGAGAATGCGCTTTTTGTAATCCTTCTTGTAAACATTCTGCCCAAATTTCCCAGTGAGGAGCATCTTTATGTAGCGCAAAGACACCAGCATTTAATAAAGGATAACTATAAAAACTCTTAGCAATCTCTTCCCCAAAAGATTCTTCATATTGGCGATAAGTCCATTTCCACCAGTATTCTGGTAATCCCCCATACTGGATATGACTACCTCGATTAATTTCGGGAACGATGGCTAATCCTTGTTTATTTGCTCCTTGAATAAATAAATCGATCGCTTTCCATTCTTGAAGCCACGCATCCCCATCTATCCACAAATAAGTATCAAAGTTGGGAAAGTAATTACGCAAAAATGGACGAGCTAATAAGCCTTTTAAATAGTCAGGTGCTTCATTTTTGGTGGGAAAATCAAACTCCCAATTAGGTTGTTTAATTATATTTATTTGATTATCTAACCACTTAAGTTGATCGGTAGTACAACCTAAATCGAAAAAGCCTATAATAGCGGTTTGACCCTGTGGTTTTTGTCGGATAGATAGAATAGTGCCTTTAACCAGTTCAAAGTAATTAGCATTTGCACCAGTGATGATAATTTCCACCATAATCTCCAAAAGCAGCTGGCAATGGCTGACTTGAGTAATTATTATTTTAGCATTGGGTTACTACAAAACTTTATTAAATTTCAGTTGTAATATAAAAATATGTTGCCAAAATAGGAGTATAAGCACCACGATCAGAGTATGTTTGTTAATTTATTCGATTTTTGAGCTTTCTCACTCTATTATTTTAGGCGTGATATGGATATCCCTCAATTTCAACAACAATTAACTAAATATCTCCTGGTAGGAGAATACGATAATGCGATCGCATTCTGCGAACAGAGTATTTATGCGAACTCTAGTTTAAGGTTGAACTACTGGTATCTCGGATTAGCAAAATTTTTGCAAGGGGAAGAATCCGAAGCTCAAGCTGTTTGGTTATCAGCGATTACCGAGGGGACACCTGATGAAATAGATCAGTGGACAACCGAATTATTAGAAGTTTTGGAAGCCTTAGCAAATCAATTTTTAAACAAACGCAAATTGCCATTAGCTGAAAGTATTTACTGGCAAATACTGGAGTTTGATGACACTAATTATAAAGCTTATCATAATTTGGCTAACGCTTTAGCGCAACAGGGTAATTACGATGAAGCTATTGATTTATGGTCAAAAGCTATTGACATTAATTCAAATCTGATTGAAGCTTATGAAAATCAAGGATTTGTGTGGCAAAAACTAGGAAATTTTGCCGAAGCAAGTGATTGTTACTTAAAAGCTTTGTCAATTCAACCAAATTACCAAATTACTTACAATTTGGCATTGTGTCTGTTCCATCAAGGCAGATTTGATGAAGCGATCGCATATTTTCAAACGACTCTTCAATTAGAACCAAACTACACCTCAGCCTACGGAGATTTGGGGTATATTCTGTTACAGCAAAAGCAATTAGATGAAGCAGTTATTTTATTTACAAAAGCAATTAAACAAGATTTTACACGTATTTATATCAATTGGCTAAATCAGCTAATCGAACACGGCAATCTTCAAGAAAACTTAAAAGAAAACGCTATTTTTTTAGAAGCTTTAAATATTAATATTGAAACCTTTGAAACATATTTTTCTTTGGGAAAGCTCTTAACGAGAGAAAACAAATTTGATTTAGCTGTAGATGCTTATCAAAAAGCTATTTATTTTAAAGAATCGGCTGAAGCTTATTTTGAGTTAGGTAAAGCGTTGGCTGAAACCGAAAATTTTGAATTGGCAATAGCGACTTATCAAAAAGCGATAAAACTGCAAACTGAATCAGCAGATTTTTACTTTTACTTAGCCAAATCACAAGTTGAACTAGGTGATTTAGATGAAGCGATCGCAAATTATCAAAAGGCACTCTCCATCAACCCCGATCTCACTGAAATTCATTCAGATTTAGGCGATCTGATGTTAAAAATAGATCGCTTAAAAGATGCAATCGCTTATTATGAAAAACATCTGGATTTACAGCCAAACTCTCTAGATGCTTGCTGGCATTTAGCAATTGCTCTCGCTCAAGATAGACAAACCGATCGAGCAATTGCTTACTTCCAAAAAATTATGCAAATTAACCCCGATATGGCTACTCAAATCTTCAATATAATTAACCATCTTTACCAAGAAGATGTAAAGCTTAAACAAATCCTGCCTATTGAACCTCCCAATGCTTTCTATGAATCAACTTGGGATTGGGCAATCAAATACAATTTAGAAAAAACTAACTACTTCCCCATCTATCCCAGTAACACAGTTAATTTATGCCCTCCTTTAACTCCTGAAAAATTTATCCATTTTAGCTTTCGATTTGGCAGTCAATTTGAATTACCAGCCAGCTTTGTTGCGATCGTCCCAGAAGGACGTTACTGGTTAAATAAAAATCAAGATAAAAGTGCTGTAATAACTCCAGATAATCATTTTTTAGCCGATATTTCTCCTGATTTCCCAGTTTTGAGCCCAGGTCATCCAGATAAACACCCAAGCAATCATTCTATTTTACGTGTTAGTAGTAAATTACCACCAATCCAAAAAATCGATGGAACGGTAGCAGTTTTATCAGGATTATTAAATGACCTCTATTTTCATTGGATGTTCGACATTTTGCCGCGACTTGAATTACTACACAAAAGTGGCATAAATCTCTCAGATATAGATAAATTTTTAATTAGCTATCATCTACCATTTCAACGAGAAACACTAAAACTATTGGGAATTTCCGAAAACAAAATTTTGCCAACAGAGCGATATCCTCATATACAAGCAACAAAATTAGTTGTACCATCTTTTCCTGGTACGATCGCTTGGATGCCAAAATGGGCTTGTGATTTCTTAAGAAGTACTTTTTTAAATCAAAAAACAATTCAAAATTTTGAAAAAATTGACCGTCTCTATATCAGCCGTCAAGACGCTACCAATCGACGCATTATCAATGAAGAAGCAGTTGTCAATTGTTTAAGTAAATTTGGTTTTAGAATTGTTACCCTAGAATCAATGTCAGTAGTTGAACAAGCTGCCTTATTTGCCAATGCTCAAGTAGTAGTATCGCCTCACGGTAGCGGTTTGACCAATACCGTATTTTGTAGCCCAGGAACTAAGATAATCGAAATTTTTTCCCCTAACTACGTTTACCCTTGTTACTGGCTAATCAGCAATCTAGTCAATTTAGAATATTACTATTTAATTGGTGAAAATTCCCTTGGTCAATGCTTGCATCAATTACTATATCCTAACGCTCGCCTAGAAGATATTTTTGTCAACATAGATGAGTTAGTAAGTATCCTCAGTTTCGCACAAGTGATTTAGCTAACTGTCAGTAATTTTTGTACTAATCCAAGTTGCTAGTTACGAGTTTAGGTGTTTTAGACGCCCTAAATCCCCCTTTTTAAGGGGGACTTTGAACTCCGATTCGCCCCTTAAATATATTGTTCGATTAGCTGACGATATTGACTTTTTGGCTTGATACCTTTAAGTTCGGTCAGCAAATCCTTATCTTTGAAGAACTGAATCGTCGGAGTTCCTGTCACGCCAGCATTTTCAGCAATCTGTGGGTCTTGTTCGATATCGATTTCCACAAAATGGATTTTACCGTCAAACTCATCCACCACTTTGTTTAAAATAGGCTTGAGAGTATGGCAAGGGCCGCAGTTAGGCGAGACGTACTTCACTATCAGCAAGCGATCGCTTTCGTGAAATAATTTCCGCAGTGCATAGCTACCATAGTGGTGCGTATCTTCTAAGCTAAACTCAGCAGCTTGCTCATCTTCCGTTTTTTTGGTTTCTGCTGGAGTATCTGGTTTTTCAGCATCGGGCGTTTGATGAAACTCTTGGATCAGATTTTGACTAGAAAGCCACCGCTCTGCCAACATAGCTGCCATACATCCAGTTCCCGCCGCCGTGATTCCTTGTCGAAACTCGTGGTCTTGCACATCTCCAGCCGCAAACACACCTTCTATACTAGTTTCCACCGAACCAGGCTTGGTAACAACGTAACCTACCTCATCTAGTTCCAATTGTCCTTTAAACAAAGAAGTGTTGGGAGTATGGCCAATGGCGTAAAATAGTCCTTTCACCGACAGCACGCTTTCCTCGCCAGTCTTAGTATCGCAGATTTTGAGACCGCTCATGCGATCGCCTTCCCCCACCACATCCATCGGCTGGCTATTCCAGTGAACCGTAATTTTCGGATTACTCAGCACCCGATCCTGCATCGCTTTAGAAGCACGCATCTTATCCCCTCGCACCAACATATGTACGCGAGAACCGTACTTAGTCAAATAAATCGATTCTTCCGCCGCCGAGTCACCACCACCCACAACCGCTAATTCAGCACCGTGAAAAATCGGAGTTGCACCATCGCAAATCGCACAAGCAGAAATTCCCCGACTCCAATACTGATGTTCGCTAGGCAAGCCTAACCTTTTCGCCGTAGCACCAGTAGCAATAATGATGCTGTGAGTTCTAACTTCCCGTTCCTCAGAACGCACGATAAAAGGACGCTGGCTCAAATCAACAAACGTCACATCTTCCGTCACCAACTCAGCGCCCCATCTTTCCGCCTGGGCCTTCATCCGATCCATTAATTCCGGCCCCATGATTCCTTCCGGAAAGCCGGGAAAATTTTCTACTTCTGTAGTCGTCATCAGCTGTCCACCGGGCAATCCCCCAGCTTGAAAGCCTTCAAACACAAAGGGTTTCAGGTTAGCACGCCCAGCATAGATCGCTGCTGTATAGCCCGCTGGCCCTGAGCCAATAATTACTAAATTCTCTACTGTTGGGTTTGCCATTAAAGTTGAACTCATAACGACTACGTTTAATATAACATACCATAAACTTCTAACCAACCGCTGAATCAAAAGGCTAGTCCATCTGGACAGAAAATTCCCACCACTTCGATCAAAAGATGGGAAGATAGCGAGAAAAAACTGGTGGATTACTTCTGCCGCACCGCACTAGCAAAAAAGAAAGCTATGATTGCAATTTGCAGCTAAAAAGGGGAATACTTAAGACAGTGCCAATTAATTTGAGATTTTAGATGAAGCCACAAAACTAAAATTGCGCGAAGCAATTCTTGGGCTAAAACAAAAATATTGTTAATCTAAAATCAAGAATTTTCATCAATTATTAGTTAGCAGTTAATTTTTATAACTCTTACGACTAACTAATAAATCCATTTTCAAATGTGAGTAATTTAAATGGAAAAACAACTCTCTGATATCGAAAAAATTCGCCAACAATTTGATGCGGCTCCTTATCCAAGAATCCCCTTGGATCAGTACCCAAATGACATGAAATATCTGACTCTCCACAGCATAACAATGGCTTATTACCTGAGAGATCAAGAAGTTGTAGACACTGAGGGTAAGGTAATTTTAGATGCCGGATGTGGAAGTGGATTCAAATCCCTAGCTTTAGCAGTAGCTAATCCCGGTGCAAAAATCGTTGGCATTGATTTATCGGAAGAATCTACAAAACTAGCACAACAGCGCTTGCAGCATCATGGTTTTGAAAATGTAGAATTCCATGCTTTATCTATTTACGATCTAACCAAACTGGGGATGGAATTTGACTATATTCACTGCGATGAAACTTTGTACTTGTTGCCAGACATAACGGCTGGCTTACAAAGTATGAAGGCAGTACTAAAACCAAAAGGAATGATTCGCGCCAACCTGCATAGTGCCATTCAACGCTACAACTATTTCAGAGCGCAGAAATTCTTTAAATTGATGGGTTTTATGGATGACACTCCTGGGCAGTTAGAAATAGACCAGGTAAAGGAAACGATGAAGGCATTGAGAAATGACATAAATCTTAAAACCACCACTTGGAGACCGGAGCTTGAAGACAAGGAAGAGTGGTATTTGGCCAATTATTTACTCCAAGGCGATCGCGGTTATACAATCCCAGAAATGTTCGCTGCCATCAGAGGTGCTGGCTTAGAGTTTGTCAGCATGGTGAATTGGCACAAGTGGGAGTTGCTCGATCTATTCCAAGACCCAGATAATTTGCCAGCATCTTTAGGAATGACTTTACCAGAACTCTCTGAAGAAGAGCGGCTACATTTATTTGAACTGCTACAACCTGCTTACCGCTTGCTTGACTTTTGGTGCGGTCATCCCAACGTAGCTGCTCCCATTGTCCCAACCAGGGAATGGACAGACCAGGATTGGCAAACAGTCATAGTACATCTGCCTCCCAGCCTGAGTGTATCCCAGGTCAAAGAAGAAATGCTCACTTGCATAACTGAAATTCGATTGCCTGAAATTTCCAAATACCTGCCCTTTATCAAAGAGTCCCCACTTTTAATGGATAGTACGGTAGCTGCACTTATTTTGCCCTTGTTCGATGGCCCACAATCGATGCCATCCCTGGTGCAACGCTGGCTGCAAGTTCGCCCCATCGATCCGGTTACCCTAGAGCCAGTTAGTGAAGCCCAAGCTTTCGAGGCAATCAAGCCAATGCTAATTACCCTCGAACAGTTCAAAATGTTGCTTCTGGAGCGGCGTTCCAGAAAGGATTGAACAAAACCAAAAAAAATTTTTGACAGAGGTGATATGAAAGTTGCGAGTTGTGGGTAAGTTCTAAATAGAAGGCAGAAAACACTCACCTAGAGCAGAAGGAGAAACTTCTCATGAACGCTACTTTCAAAACTAAATTCTTATTACACCTCAACCAAAAGAAAGCTCAAACAGGAGAACAAGGTTTCACCCTGATTGAACTGTTGGTAGTTATTATCATTATCGGTATTCTGGCTGCGATCGCTCTACCATCCTTCTTAAACCAAGCTAACAAAGGTAAGCAAGCAGAAGCTAAGCAATATGTCAGTTCGATCAATAAAGGTCAACAAGCTTACTTTACAGAACAAGGCAAGTTTATAACTGAGCAAGCCAGATTTAACGACCTGGGCGTTGGGATCAAAACTCAAACTACTAACTACAAATATGAAGTAAAAGAGGGCGATGCTAACAAAGTTTCTATCTATGCAAGCAGATTGGTTGCTGGTATCAAACAATATGCTGGTACAGTAGCTCTGGTAGGCCCAGATGGTGGAGATAAGACTTCCCAAGCAGTAGTATGTGAAACTAAGACCCCAGACACCGCCTTAAGTGCTGCCAGCGTATCTAACACAGAAGTCAAGTGTCAAGATCCTATGCAACCTATCTAAGACATTATACTGTCTGGAATGGTTTTTACATAAATCAGATGAATTTTTTGGCAAAGTGGGTAGTATGCACTGATTACTACCCACTTTATGTTTATTTTTAATTACTATGGATTCTACAAATACTGCTAATTGGCAGCAGCAAGCTTATCAATATATGCTGCAAGCAAATTACACTCAAGCTGCTAGTTTATACGAACAAGCAATTGAAGCAGAACCGAGTGTAAAGTCCCACTACTGGCCTTTGGGATTGATGTTGCTTTTGAGTGGACAAGAAGCAGAAGCCCAGATGACTTGGTTATTAGGAATGGAAGCAGGGGAACCAGAAGAAATTGTTCAATTGACGCAGCAATTAATGGAGGTGTTAGAAGTAGAAGCACAACGGCAAGAAAATCTGGGTAATAATTCGGTTGCTTGGCTAATCCGTCAACATATGCGGGAAATTAACCCTACAGATGTTAATAACTTATTATCCTTAATTCAAATTACTATTAAATTACATAATTTTACAGGGGAAGAACTTTTTTCTTTAGGATTAATTGAAATTCTTCAGTCAGAAACACTAATTTTTTTGAATGGTAATTTATTATTACAAGTTCTCAAGAGTGTTTTAAATGAAGCGCCTAGTCATCCTGCTACTTTGGGATTTGCAGAGGCTTGTATAAGTTATTTAGATGACCCATACCCTTTTATTAAAATAATATTTGATTTTTCAATTGAAATTGCCTATTCTGCTCACAAGTATTTTCTGGCTCTGAGCTTTATGGAGTTAGCTTTAAGGTTGGCTCCTAAAGATCCGGAAATTCTATTATTTATGTCTTTCCTTTATCAAGATGCTGGTGAACATTCTAAAGGAATAGAAATCGCTAAATTATTTTCTTCTATTGTAGAAGACTGGCCAAGCAAACTTTACGCTACTCACCTAATTATTCGGGGACTTTTGAATGCAGGTGCATTTTGGTCAGAAGCAAATTTGCTTTTGCAAGATTATAAATTAATGTTGCAGTCATTGATTGAAGACGAGCAATCAGTAAATTATACGACAGCAGTCAGATTGTATGCCAGCAGTTATTATTTACCATACTTTCAAGATAGCCTGCCAAATAATCGAGAAATTCATAATCAAGTAGCACGATTTTGTCAAGTTAGTATAGAAAAATATGAAAGGGAAAGA
This sequence comes from Leptolyngbyaceae cyanobacterium, assembly GCA_036703985.1. Lineage (GTDB taxonomy): Bacteria > Cyanobacteriota > Cyanobacteriia > Cyanobacteriales > Aerosakkonemataceae > DATNQN01. The sequence goes on along the minus strand of DATNQN010000053.1, from coordinate 32,448 downwards.
ATAGAAAAATACTTGAATAAACGGAAAAAACCCTTTTCCAGTAAATCTCATAATAAACGTTTAAAAATAGGATATTTATCTCATTGCTTAAGAAGGCATTCGGTTGGCTGGATTGCTAGATGGTTGTTTAAGTATCACGATCGCGATCGCTTTGAGATTAACGGTTACTTTATCAACGCCAAACAAACTAATGATGTTTTACATCAAATGTATGTTGACCAAGTTTCTAAAGCATATAAATCAGGGATAGAAGCGCCAGAGGTGGCGGATGAAATCGATCGGGATGAAGTGGATATTTTAGTAGATCTTGATAGCCTAACTTTAGATACTACCTGTAATATATTAGCTCTTAAACCTGCTCCGATTCAAGCTACTTGGTTAGGCTGGGATGCTTCCGGTATTCCAACAATCGATTACTTTATTGCCGATCCCTATGTTTTACCCGAATTTGCTGAAGAATATTACGTAGAAAAAATTTGGCGATTACCCCAAACTTACGTAGCAGTTGATGGTTTTGAGGTAGGGATACCAACTCTACGTCGAGAAGACTTGAATATTGGAAATGATGCCGTTATCTATTTCAGTTCTCAAATGGGTTTCAAGCGTAATCCAGAAATAGTTAAGCTGCAAATGAAAATTCTTAAAGAAGTACCGAATAGCTACTTTTTAATTAAAGGTACGGCAGATCGAGAATCAATTCAAAACTTTTTTATTGAGATTGCTGAATCAGAAGGAGTTAATAGCGATCGCCTGCGCTTTTTACCTGATGTACCTTTTGAGGAAGTTCATCGCGCCAATTTAAGTATTGCAGATGTTGTATTAGACACCTACCCTTACAATGGTGCTACCACTACTTTGGAAACACTTTGGATGGGTATTCCACTGGTGACGCGAGTGGGAGAACAATTTGCTAGCCGTAACAGCTACACTATGATGGTGAATGCCGGAATAACAGAAGGCATTGCTTGGACAGATGACGAGTATGTGGAATGGGGTGTCCGTTTGGGGAAAGATGTAAACTTGCGACAACAAGTAGTATGGAAACTGCGATCGCAAAAGCAAACTTCTCCCCTATGGAACGGTAGACAGTTTACCCGCGAGATGGAAAATGCTTATCAGCAAATGTGGTTAAAATATTTGGATAGCGGCGAAAAGGGTTAAGAATTTGCATCAGCTAAGAATTTTAATTTTAACCAATTTATATCCCCCCCAAGCCATCGGGGGATACGAACGCGCGATCGCTGATTTTGCCAAACTACTACATCAAAGAGGACACGCAGTTTTAGTACTGACAACTAATACAGAAAAACATACTGTCGATCAAATACCTACCAGTACAGAACCCTTTGTTCGACGTTGCTTATCTTTAGGAGGTTATTGGGGCGATCGAGGAGCATTTTGGTTTCCCCCTGAAAAAGCAGAAGCGATCCATTTAGAAAACGAAAAAAATCTCCAAGAAGAATTACAAAATTTTCAACCACAAGTTTGTTTAGCTGGTAATATCGACTTTTTAGGGGTCGAACTTTTAGAAATCATACTAGCAGCCAACATCCCTACCGTTCATTATGTAATGAATGCTAGTCCAGGTTATCCTCCAGAGCAGACTCCCAAAACATCTCTTCATAAATACATCACTTGTAGTGATTGGTTGCTAAACGAAATACAAGCACAAGGTTACCCAATAGAAAACGCTCAAACAATTTATCCCGGTGCAGCAGTCGAAGAATTTTATCAAGCCCAATTACCACCTCACGATCAATTAAGGATTGCCTACGCTAGCTTGGTTATGTACTATAAAGGTGCTGATGTACTGGTAGAAGCACTTTCCTTACTCCATGCTGCGGGAGTTAATTTTACTGCTACCGTAGCTGGTAGTACTCTTGAACCAGAGTTTGTCGAAGCGCTTCATCAGTTAATCGAGTCAGAAGGATTACAGGAAAAAATTCAGCTTCCTGGGGTTTTGTCTCGTCAAGAACTCAAAAAATTGTACCGGACGCACAATGTATTAGTATTTCCTTCTCGTTTTGAAGAGCCTTTTGGGATTAGTCAAATCGAAGCGATGGCAGCAGGGTTAACATTAGTCACTAGCGCTACTGGAGGCGCTAAGGAAATAGTAGAACACGGTCAAAATGGCTTAATTTTTGAGTCAGAAAATCCTTTGGATTTAGCTGATATTTTATCATCTCTACCCAGATTTCCGGCGGAATGGGAAGCAGTTACTAGACGCGGACAAGAACGCGCGATGTCTCAGTTTTCGCAAGTGAGAACTGTAGAGCAATTAGAATCAGTTTTTTGCCAACTAATCGACCAATTAAATTAATACTTGGTTAGTACTTATGCTGTTAAAATATTGGTTAAAGTTTAATTCATTACTAGTACCTTTAATAGTAGTATCTTTATGCTTTTTGGCAATTGCAGGTCTCCAATTACCCAACTTAAATCTAATATTAGATAAATCAAAAAATGCCACCATTGATGAACTAAAAAAAGATATAGAAGTTGAAAAAGAGCGATTAAAATTAATCAAAAATCTACCTTCTTTTGGTTTTAATAATTTAATAGCCAATTGGGTAATGTTAAATTTTATTCAATATTTCGGTGACGATCCAGTACGCGATCGCACCGGATACGACCTCAGTCCAGACTATTTTGAAATTATCATTGAGCGTGACCCTAGATTTTTTGAATCTTATGTTTATCTATCTACAAGTATTACTATGTACGCTGGTAAACCAGAAAAATCTGTTGCGCTGATGGAAAAAGGATTAAATTTTCTATCACCAGAAATGATAGGTAAATATTACTATATTTGGCGTTATAAGGGGATTGACGAATTACTCTTTTTAGGGAATGCGAAAGCAGCGCAAAAATCTTTTGAAATGGCAGCAAAATGGGCTAGTATCAGGCCCGATCGAGAAAGTCAAAATGTCGCTGCTCTTTCCCAAAGAACGGCTGGTTTTTTATCTAAAAACCCCAATAGCAAATCTGCTCAAGTAGGGGCTTGGGCGATGGTATTGGGAAATGCAGTTGACGATCGCGTTCGCCAACTTGCGATCGATCGTATTCAAAAATTAGGCGGTAAAGTAACCGTTACACCAGAAACAGGAGTACAAGTTGCCTTACCAAAAGAAGACTGATCTTAATTCAACTTTATTTCACAGTAACAACTACACCCGCACTTTCATTACCCATCCTATCCACCCCACACAAAGCATAAGTTCCGGGAGTAAGAACAACCGTATTTGTAGCTACGGGTAAAATTTTTGCCAGCATCCAATTATCACCATTTTGCTGATAAAGAGTCCAAGAACGAGTATCGTAATTAGCAGTATTATTCCAAATTAACTGATTGCCATTTTTCAAATTCACTCCCGTGGGAATTGGGGGTGGTGTAGCATCTATCCACTGCATAATAGGTATCAAAGCAGGTTGAACATATGTTGAAGTTTTCAAACTATCAGCAATACCTTGGCGATTACTTAACAAATCCCTAATGCTATAAAAAATATTTCCCAAAGAAAGCCCATCTACTAAATTACGACTAATTTCAACTTGTTTAGTAATCTCTTCAACTGTCCAGCTAGTTCCATCCAACGAACTTAACTTATTTCCCGTATAAATATGTTTGCGCTTGGGATTATTTTCCGTCCACCATTGCAATAACACGGGATAACTTTGTGCTGCGGGATCGATGCGCCAGTAAATTTGCGGACATAAATAATCAACCCAACCTTCTTCTAACCATTTTTTAGAATCTGCATATAGTAATTCGTAAGCATCTAATCCTCGAATTTGTGCGGGTTGTCCCGGACGATAAATACCAAACGGCGCAATACCAAATTTAACATAATGCTTTTCAGCACGAATTCCTTCGGCTAAACGGCGCACCATTTGATTGACATTTTCTCGTCGCCAATCTGCTAAAGAAAGCGTTCCGCCATTTGTTAAATAAGCTGCATAAGTTTGTTCATCTGGAAAATTTTCGCCTGTTACGGGATAAGGATAAAAATAATCATCCAGTTGAATTCCATCCACATCATAGCGGCGAACAACATCAAGAATCACCTGATAAGTTAAATCCTGAACAATTGGAGAACCGGGGTCCATCCAAAGGTCAGCCCCATATTTATAAACCACTTCTGGATGAGTTACTGCAATGTGAGGTGCAACGCTGGGCGGACTATTTAAAGATGCTTTGGCACGATAAGGATTAAACCAAGCATGAAGTTCAATATTGCGTTTGTGGCTTTCTGCGATCGCAAATTCAAGCGGGTCGTAAAATGGTTCCGGTGCTTTACCTTGTTTTCCCGTTAACCATTCACTCCAAGGTTCTAATTGAGAAGAATAAAAAGCATCTCCTTCCACCCGCACTTGGAAAATTAACGCATTTAAATTTAATGATTGGATTCGCTCTAGAATACTAATTAATTCTGCTTTTTGCTGTGCCACTGTCAGCCCTGGTTTAGAAGGCCAATCTAAGTTCCAAGCAGTAGTTACCCATACACCGCGAAACTCCCGTCGATGGCTAACATTCACGGTTTTTACAGGTGCCGCTTTAACTATATAATTAGATTGAATAGCAGGAACTTGCTTGAGATATACCAAAGCTTGATAAATAAAAGCCGCTACATCGCCACGAGTTGCCACATCCAAAGGTTTAAGTAATTTTAAATTTGGATAATTAACAACAATTTCTGCTTCAGTAGCGATCGCAATTTTATCTATTGCATAACTGGGAATAAAATTATTATCATCATATAACTTTGCCAATTCCGGATTTAAATCCGGCGTGGCATTAATTCCCAAACCACTTACTATGGAAATTAACGCTTGCACCCGGTTAATTTTCTCTTCCGGGCGAAAGCGTCGATCGGGATAACCAGATAAAAATTCAGTTTCATAAGCTTTTTTAATAGCAGGCGTAGCCCAGTAGTTAGGGCTTAAATCAACGAAAGGGACATATTGACGCTTGAAAGGTTTTGGAAAAGCCTTTACTATAATTGCGGCAAACTCAGCGCGAGTCATCCCTTGGTTGGGTCGAAAAGTGCGATCGGGAAACCCACTCACGATCCCTTTCTGGGCTAAACCTTCAATAAATAACTTTGCCCAATGATTTTGAATGTCGGAAAAAATATTCAACGAAACTACCATATTTACTAGATTAAAATGCAGTACATTTGAGGGATTTGAGGATAATTAATATATACAGAACAAAAAAATAAATACCCGGATATTTACCAGGTATTTTAGGATTGAAAAAAATCTTTTTCGTAGCTTAACTAGTTTTAATTTTCCATTTATATGGGCAACTAGGAATGTTAGATTGCTGATGACTTACGGGTAATTGATAATTAATGAATTTACTCTTCTGCGTAACCAATCACCCATCATTAAATCGTGCCTATTGAAGAAGTTCTCCATCCCGGAATTGTCCGGGAATGCGCCGACCATCAGCATATGTAATACTTCCTCTACCATGAGGTCGGGCGGCACGAATTTCTCCCTGATAGCGATTTCCCTTACTATCAGTACAAATTCCCCTGCCATCTAAATCTTGATTAAAAAACTCTCCTTGACAGCGAGTGCCATCTTTAGATACATATAGGCCAAAGCCATTGGGCTGGCCTAAAATAAACTGCCCTTGGAAGCGATCGCCATTAGGATAAGTCATCACACCCGTACCGTGGAAGAGCCCATCCCGGAACTGTCCTTGATAGCGAGTCCCATCAGCAAAGACAAACGTTCCGCTACCATTTGGCTGACCGTTCCGGAACTGTCCCTGGTAGCGATTATCGTCTTTATATATAAACTCTCCCCTACCATTTGGCTGGCCATTCAAGAACTGCCCCTGGTAACGATCTCCATTACCGAACACAAAGACCCCCGTGCCGTTAGGGACTCCATTGCGAAACTCCCCTCTGTAAGTGTCTCTGCTAGTTCCACTGGCACCTCCGTATACGCAGACCCCTTTGCCGTTAAGAGCCACAGAGTTGGTTTGAAATGAACCTTGGCAGTAAGTCCCATCTGCGAACCTAACCGTTTGTCCTAAAGAAGGCAGCGGATTCAGCATTTGATGGGCGATATCGACACAACAAGCAGCTAGTACGATTATTCCTATTTTCTGAATTGAACCAAGCATGGGTAAACTGTCTCCAATCTTTGCCTGAACTAAAATTGTTTCACAGGCTACTAGGTAATTTGCTGCTTACCGATCGGTTGGCTATCGGTGATTTTCATACCTTTATTTAGCCCAAAAATTTAAACTGACAGCAATTGACTGAGAATAAGAATCACAAAGTTATTTTAACAAAACTATACATTGCTTAATATAAATTGATTAGTATTCGATTTTTTTTAAGCGAAAAACTACCCTGCCAATCCGAGCCAATTAGAAGCTCATATTCAATCAGTAGAAGGGTTTTATGCCTTTTTTCCCCTTGAGCTTCCAGCAAATCAGTCGTTCTTGGGAAATGCCTAAATCCTTTACCCGTAGGAGAGAGTCCATTTTTCTGTAAAATGCTGTATGGGATTTAGCCGAGCCAATAAAAAATCTAAGAATTCAGCCTACACCAGGTATCGATTCGACGGTTTGATAGTTATGAATCGAGGCTTTTCCTGCTCAAGCCTTGGAAGCATAGCTTGCCAAGCCTGAGTTAAGTTGCCTGATTCTAAATGGCACTGGCAGTGATTTTGAGATTCGAGATTAAGTAGAGACTGAGGTTAGGTATTGAGGTTGACCATGAGGTATCGCGGTTTAATCGTTGCATTCCTAGCATTTTGCTTGTGTATACTAACGGCTTGTAGTGAAGGGCCAGCAACTGCTACCAGCACCCAGCAATTAACATACGACGACATTAGAGGCACGGGGTTAGCCAATAACTGTCCGCAGTTAGAAGAAACTACTCGTGGTTCTATTCCTATTAAGGCTGATGGAGCTTACGCCCTGAAAGGTTTGTGTTTACAACCGACATCTTTCTTCGTGAAAGAAGAACCTACCAACAAACGAAAAGAAGCTGAATTCGTTCCCGGTAAGTTGTTGACACGTTACACTTCCAGCATTGACCAAGTACAAGGCAAAATAAAAATTAACGAAGATCGTAGCCTGACCTTCGTAGAAGAAGATGGAATAGATTTCCAAGCCATCACGGTACAATTGCCCGGTGGCGAAAGAGTTCCTTTCCTGTTTACCATCAAAAACTTAGTAGCTACCACTCAACCTGGTTCGGATAGTATTAATACTTCCACAGATTTTGAAGGACAATTTAAAGTTCCTTCCTACCGGAGTGCTGGTTTCCTCGATCCTAAAGGTCGCGGTGAAGCTACTGGTTATGACAACGCAGTAGCTCTTCCTGCCGCAGCTGATAAAGAAGATTTAGTACGTGCAAATGTCAAGCGTGCTGAAATCAAAAAAGGGAATATTTCCCTGCAAGTAGCGAAAGTAGATAGCGCTACGGGTGAAATTGCCGGAACTTTTGAAAGCGAACAGCCCTCAGATACCGATTTGGGAGCTAGCGAAGCTAAAGAAGTGAAAATTCGCGGCCTATTTTACGCTCGCATAGAACAGCTATAAGGTTAACAAGGTTAACAAAACCGCCGGTCATTTCCCCAGTGCATATTGGCCAATGGGTAAATCACCCGATCGTTCAGAGGGCTATAAAATTTCTGCTCGTCAATGGGGCGCTAAGCGCCCTTTTTTATTGGGAAAATTTGGAAAAATAAGGGTTAATAACCTAAAAATGGACAAAAAGCGTTTTTTTCAATTAATTCAAAATCATCTTCTTTGCTGAATTCTACCCTACCCCAATTTCCCGATCCCGAGAACGATCGCCAAAATTAGGTTTTTATTTACGCATATGTATAATAAAATACAAAATATCAGACAACGGATGTCCCCAGATGTCTGGCAAAGTTCCGTGTAAATAGGGTGGTATCGGATATGGTATAAAACTAATCTGTAAATGGATAATAATTCTTTTCCAAAGCTGGCAAAGTACTCATAAGCTATTCCTACCCTAAAACAAGGAATCATGGACTATCTAATTGGTTTGGTTACTTTTTTAAGCTGACTCTGCCCCTGGAAATGCGAACATCGAGTAAATTAACTCCTATTTACGTCGCAGATCACAGCATATAAGCTACCAAATTGATAAGACAGTGTAGGGCGTCCCTTGGTTCGTTGTATCTACCCGGTGAACTCCGCCATGTCTACTACTTTATCTCATACCCTGAAAAACGATAGTTTGCAGTTGTTACGCGAATACCAAAAAACCCGATCGGCTGTGATTCGCAATCAGTTAGTGCAACTCAATTTCGGATTAGTCCGAAAAGAAGCCCACTACTGGACAAACCAATGCTCAGAAGGCTATGAGGACTTGCTTCAGGTGGGTTGCTTAGGTTTGATCCGCGCGATCGAGCGATTTGAAATCGGTAAAGGCAATGCTTTTAGCTCTTTTGCCCTTCCCTACATCCGAGGCGAAATTCAACACTACTTACGGGATCGGGGTTCATCCGTCCGGATTCCCCGACGTTGGCTGACGCTGCAACGGCAAGCAGTCACGGTAACCAGGCGACTCCAAGCACAACTTAATCGGCAACCAACCGATGCAGAAGTCGCAGCAGCGATCGCAGTTTCTCCGGAAGAATGGCAAGAAATCAAACTAGCTTGCCAAAACCGCGCACCTCTAAGCTTAGATACTCCGATGGGAGATGAAGAAGAAGGTGCCACCTCCCTGGCAGAAATGGTTCCCGACCCTCGCTATCGTAGCTTTCAATTAGCACAAGAAGACCAAATTCGCCTACAACAAGCCCTCGTTCAGTTAGAAAATCGCACTCGCGAAATATTAGAATTTGTTTTTTTACACGATTTAACCCAAAAAGAAGTTGCAGAACTTTTAGATATCAGCGTAGTGACAGTCTCTCGTCGTGTCAAAAAGGGACTAGATTCCCTCAAACAGTTGATGGGATCGGCTGCCAATGATTAACCCTTCACAGGGAAGCCAAATCAATCACATTTTGGGAAAACATTATTTTGCTAGCGTAAAAGTGGTAGCCAGAGTATTTACGGAAGCCAGCCGCTTTTTTTACGTAAATACTCGCAAAATTTCCGCAATATAACAATACCTTCAGCCATAATTTTTGAGATATAAATATACCAGACACGCGCTTGGTGTCCGGAGCAAGACAATCGCGGGCATTGGTGGCGGAAGTTGGTACACCTTTTGGGAGATTGGCAATGCGTCAAGTTACAGGTATAGCTTTTTTATCGACGCTGACTCTTGTCATGGGGGGATGCGGTCTTTTTGGTGGAGGTGGAGATCAAAACACGGCTGTTTCTCCAAGCCCTACTGCTAATGCACCAACCACTCAGTCACCTACACCAGAATCTTTTGCAACACCATTAGTTGAGCAGCAAAGAAAACCCGCTCCTACACCGGGGAACGAACAACCAAAAGTAGTAGCTGTAACCCCTCCAGAATTAATTCCACCGACTGACCCCAATCAGCGCCGGACGCAGGTGCAAAAAGAAAGGCAATCAGGAGCGACCGACCCGTTTGGCGTACTCCCCATTCCACCAACCCCACCAGAGGTAGATGCCAATACTCCCACTCCTTCCACACCTGCTACCCAGTCAGTAGAAAGAGCAGTTCCTCAATTACCTCAACTGCCCGTTGCTCAGCCGCCTACGCTCCGTGTTAGTACTGCTAATCAACAACAACAAAGAGGCGTACCGCAATTACCGCAATTGTCCATACCACAGACCCCTACTCTCCGTGTCGGTACTACTCGCAATGGAGGAGTAAGTGCTCCTTCGTTCATTAATACAACTGGTCAAAGATCGGTTGCTCCAGGAAGAACAATTACCTCACCTACCAGGGTTCAACCACAGCAAAGGCCCAGATTTGGTTTAGGTCAAGCTCCCCAACCCTCTCGCCCATTATCTCCTCAAATTAGAGTCGCCCAACGGCCACAGCGCACCCAACAGGTAGCTAGCAGGACAGTAATAGCCCCACGTCCTTCATCAACTAATCGAACGGTAGCGAGAGCGCCTCAACGTCCCTCATCAACTAACCGGACGGTAGCGAGAACTCCTCAACGTCCCTCATCAACTAACCGGACGGTAGCATCTCAACGTAGAACAGTAAATCCCGCTACTGTAGCACAAGCTAGACCACAAACTACTAATCAACCCGCAACTACACCTACACCTAACGCAACACCTACCACGCCACCAGTAATTACACCACCCGCACCACCTGTAATTCCTACTTTACCTCCTGCTCCCGAGCCGACGTTGGCTAGAGCGGTAGAAGTTTCGGGAGTGGTGATAGTTGGTAATGAGCCTCAAGCAATTTTGAAAGCACCTAATGAAGCTACTAGCCGTTATGTGAGAGTCGGACAAAGGTTGTCTAACGGACAAATTCTGGTGAAGCGAATAGAGGTTTATGAAGGTTCGGAACCGATGGTAATTCTGGAACAAAATGGTGTAGAAGTGTCAAAAGGAGTAGGAGAAAGACCTGCGACACCAGCACAACCAGGTTCTCAACCTACTACTCCGCAAGCTACTGTTTAATGTGACATCAACCTTTCGAGGTTCGATCGCAAAGCTGGAGCAAGTTGTTCAGAACGGATCGGTTGAAAATGCAATAGCAACCTTTTCCTCGAACTCCTCCCTACAGATAGGGAGGAGTATATTTTTTGGCTATTGATTCTCTCCCTAAGTCATTTGCTGGTTTGATAGCGTAGATAGCCGATTTTTTGTTGTTCTGCCAGCGATAATAGGAATGAATTCGTTCTTAATATAAAATAGCAAGGCCAGCAAACGTAATATTAATCTAAATTTAAAGATAAGTGGATGATGAGAACGGCTGAAGAAAATCAATTGAACTATCGAGTTGAATTCCCTGGACTACCTTTGGCGGTTTATCGGGAATTGGCAGCGCATCTGCGTCAAGTGAAAGGAGTGGAAACAGATTTGATGCCGCAGTCATCCCAGGAGTTTGATTACTCTCAAAGTCAAGTGGGGAGTTTGTCAATTAAGTATTGCCAAGCGGCTGATTTGAGTTCTCGTCAACTTGTCGATCGCATTTTGGAGTATTATCAACAACGCTATGGCAAAAAATTAGTCATCAGTCATTAGTCATTAGTCATTTTCCGATTACTTATTACTAAATTATGGGTACGATTCAAGCTTTACGGGGAACGCGAGACATTTTGCCAGAAGAAATCGTTTACTGGCAGTGGGTAGAATCTGTGGCGCGGGATATTCTCGGTAAAGCAAGTTATCAGGAAATTCGCACGCCGATTTTTGAGGAAACAGGACTCTTTGAGCGCGGCATCGGTGAAGCTACTGATGTCGTTGGTAAGGAAATGTATACTTTCCTCGATAAGGGAGAGCGTTCTGTCACGCTGCGTCCTGAAGGAACGGCAGGGGTAGTACGATCGGTGATCGAGCATGGTCTCTATGCTCAAGGAGGCGTGCAGCGTCTTTGGTATACTGGCCCTATGTTTCGTTACGAGCGTCCGGGAGCAGGCAGACAAAGGCAATTTCACCAAATCGGAGTAGAAGTTTTCGGTAGTCCAGATCCCAGAGCAGATGCGGAAGTAATTGCGATCGCTACTGATATTCTCCAAACTTTAGGATTAAAAAATTTGCAATTAGATATCAATTCTTTGGGTAATCGAGAAGATAGACTCAATTACAGACAAGCACTAGTAGATTATTTGACTCCCTATAAAGCAGAATTAGATCCGGACTCTCAGGATCGTCTCACTCGCAATCCACTGCGAATTTTGGATAGCAAAGATAAACGCACTCAAGAAATTGCTGAGAATAGCCCTAGTATTCTGGATTACCTTGGTTCTGAATCAAAAGCTCACTTCGAGCGAGTATTAAAGATATTAAATGAATTGGGAATTTCTTATCAAGTAAATCCTCGTTTAGTGCGAGGTTTAGATTATTACACTCACACAGCTTTTGAGATTATCTCCGATACCGATGATTTAGGCGCTCAAGCAACGGTTTGCGGCGGTGGCAGATATGACGGTTTGGTAACGGAATTGGGTGGGCCGGATACGCCTGCTGTCGGTTGGGCAATTGGTTTGGAAAGATTGACGATTCTACTGCAAAAAATGCAAGAAGCACCGAAACCAGTGCTGGATTTTTATGTAGTTTCCAGAGGAGAAAACGCAGAGGCACAGGCTTTATTGTTAGCGCAGAAATTGCGGCGAATTGGGTTTAGCTTGGAATTAGATTTAAGCGGAAGTGCGTTTAAGAAACAATTTACTCGTGCTGATAAAAGTGGCGCAATTGGTTGTTTGATTTTAGGAGATGAAGAAGCCGAAAATCAAATGGTGAAGTTGAAGTGGATGCCAACAAAGGAACAGCAGACGATTTCGCAATCTGATTTATTGGAAAAAGCGGACGAATTGCGAAAGGAGATTGAAAGTTTTAAGAGAAAGGAGTAATTATCTATGAATTTACAAATTTTAGATAAAGCAGAAAACTTTGTAGTTGAAGAAGATCGACGGCTCACTTTATATGGAGTTAGTTGGGAAAAATACGAAATTATCCGCGACACCTTAGATGAGTTTTCTGGGTTAAAAATGATTTACCTGGAAGGAACTTTGGAGTTTTTTATGCCTGGAGCTAAGCATGAGGGGATTAAAAAACTAATTGCTCGTTTGGTTGAACTCTATTGCTTAGAGAAAAATATTCGGCTCTATGCTTCTGGTTCTACAACTTATCGTAAAAAGGCGAAAGAAAGGGGTTTAGAACTAGATGAAAGTTACTCAATCGGTGAATCAAAAGAACTTCCAGATTTCGCGATCGAAGTTATTATTACCAGTGGCAGTATTTCTTTGCTGGAGGTTTACAAGGGGTTAGGGGTTCCAGAAATTTGGTTTTGGAAAAACGATCGGCTGTCTTTATACTATTTGCAAGGAGAGAAGTATGAACTAATTGAAAAAAGTAATTTTTTGCCAGAATTAGATATTGAGTTATTGGTGCGCTGTGCTAATATTCCCGATCAACACGATGCGGTAGTTGAGTTTCGCAACGCCATCCGTTAAAGTCGATCGCAGTAAGATATGCTACGTGCTTTACTGCTAAAGGGCAACAGCGTACTTTTAAAAGTTATCATTTCAATTCTGTTGTCTCTCCCTGACATACCCAAGCACCCCAGAAAAATTGATGCTCGATCGGTCTAAACTCTTGACAAGATAGCCTACTTTCTGATAATATTTTTAATGTCAAAAGTTCATCGATTACCTCACGACCGAGAGGAAATTGTTGCAATTCTTCGATCGTAATTCCGCGAATATAATTTTGCGCTTCTTGTAACGCATCAACCCGTCTTAAACCGCCCTGCAAATTATCGAAAAATCGCTCCATCAGGAGGACGGTTGCTTTGGTAGGAACTGACCACAAACTCATTACCAAAGTTTTCGCTCCGGCGACGGCAAAAGCGCGACGTAAACCGAATACGCCTTCACCATTTTTGATATCACCGATCGCAGTTTCGCAGGCAACTAAAATCGCAATTTCATTATCCCATAAATCGATACCGATGATATCTTGGGCGAACAGAAAACCTTTGCCTGCTTTTGGCGGAAGTTCGCCACCTTTTAGCCAAGTTTCCGCACCCGCAAAGGCAAGTCCTGAACGCATCATCGGGTTTTCGATTTGGGTGTTGGTAAGGCGATGTGTTTCTGAATTATGCGGGTTTATTTTCTTGATGATTTCCGGTAATTGGCTGGCTAAATTGCGTAACCTATTGGCGCTATTTTCGTCATCGTTAGCAGCTAGATAAGTGGCGACATCTGCCATCATTTCCGGCAATTTTTCATCTAGCAATTGAGGGTGTTTTTGTAAGATTTCTCGTTCTTCACCGTTGGCACAGTTGAGGAGTTGAGCGATTAAATTAAGATAAGCTGGTTGATTTTCTTCGGCAAAGTAACCGTGAGTAGCAATCATCAACAAGCGGGGACATTTACTGCTAGTGAGAATAGGTTCTAAAGCTTCCTGTTGCAGATAGGGTTTAACGCCGAGTTTTTCGGCAACTCTTTTGCCTAAAAAACCTGTTTCGGGTACGGGGTGAAAACTAGAACTTAAAGCTGATAAGTTTGTAGTAAGCGCTTTAGCGCTTTGAGGACTGAAGTTCTCACTACTAACGGATAAATTAAAATCAGGATCGGCGATAATCAAAGCATCGGATACAGGGCGGTTTGTCGCTACTTTTTGCCGCAGGATATCTCGCCCGACACTGAGATAACTAATAGTGTATTCATCCATCAGCAACTTGTCCGTTTCTGGCATCGGTAATATCTGAAACGGCAGCAGGTTTAAGTCGCCATCGGGTGCAATGAAGAAATGTTCTTTAGAAACCTGGTTTTTTAGAAAAACCGGGTTTCTTAACCCAACCAAAATCGGATCGAATATTTGTTGACGCAGTTTTTCCCCAACAGTGACGTTATCTGCATCGGGAGTTTGCGGTTTTTTTCTCGCGCCTAGCTTGTTACCAGGTTTTGCAGATGCTTCTCGAAAAACTCGAATTAACTTATCAATAGGTTCTGCTTCTCCTAATTTAATCATCTGCACCGCATCTGGTTGTTGGGCAGGTAAGATAAACGCTACATATTGGGCAGATTGCCATCGCGTTTTTTCTGGGGCGGTAAAATCAAATAGATTAAAGCGAACAAATTCCACTAAAGTAGAACCTGATGGCAATTCCAAAGCGACGGCGCGACGATCGCATTCTTGTTCTTGCAGTTGAATTTCCGGGACTTGGGATGCGAGTTGCTTTTCTAATTGTTGGCATTGTGCTTCTAATTCGGCAAGCTTTTTTTGATGCGCTTTTCGCAGAGATTGGTATGTTTCTACGGAAACTTTTGGATCGGGGAGGGGTGGATCGAAGGTAAGATGAACGAGTTCTGCTTGGAGGCGGCGCAGTTGAGTAAATTCTTCTTGCAAGTGGGGATAGCGTCCGCTAAATAAAGCAAAGTTGAAAGCAGCAAGGGCAGAAGCGCTGAGGGACTTGCGTTGCAGCACTACATCGAGGGCAATTTGCACTGCTTCTGGGGAGTCGGAAAAGTAGTGCCAGACGAGGGAGAGTAAACTTGCTAATGTACTTCTGATGGTATCGAGATAGGTGAGGCGATCGCGTTCGGAACTGTAAGCAAACTGGCGGCGAATGAGTCGCCCTTCCATTGCTGCTGCTTGCTGCATTAGTTCTAGTGCTTGGGTAGGGCGATCGGTAGCTGCTAATAAACCTGTCAAATTGCTCAAACTGCGTGCCACATCGGGATGATCGCCCTCAAATAGGCGTTGAAACATCGCCAGTCCTTGTTGGTAGAGGGGTTCGGCTTCACTGTATCTACCTTGGTAACAGTAAAGAGATGCCAAATTGTTCAAACTTGTTGCCACATCGGAATGATCGCCGTTAAATAGGCGCTGTGTCATCGCCAGCGCTTGTTGGAACAAAGGTTCCGCTTCACTGTATCTGCGGGAGTTGTAAATTAATGCCAAATTGTTCAAACTTTTTGCCACAGAGGGATGATCCCCCTTAAATAAATACAGTGTCATCACCAGTGCTTGTTGGAACAAAGATTCCGCTTCACTGTATCTGCCTTGGGATCGGTAAAGTTCGGCTAAATTGTTCAAAATTTCTGCCACATCGGGATGATCGCCGTTAAAGAGGCGCTGTCTCATCGTTAGTGCTTGTTGGTACAGAGGTTCCGCTTCACTGTATTTGCCTTGGGATTTGTAAAGTCCTGCCAAATTGTTCAAACTGACTGGCAAATCGGGATGATCGCCGTTAAAGAGGCGCTGTCTCATCGCCAGTGCTTGTTGGTACAATGGTTCCGCTTCACTGTATCTGCCTTGGGAGTTGTAAAGGAATGCCAAATTGTTCAAACTTTGTGCCAAATCGGGATGATTGCCGTTAAAGAGGCGCTGTCTCATCGCCAGTGCTTGTTGGTACAGAGGTTCCGCTTCACTGTATCTGCCTTGGGAATTGTAAACTGCTGCTAAATTGTTCAAAATGAGTGCCACATCACGATGATCGGCCTTAAACAAGCGTTGCCACATCATCAGTGCTTGTTGGTATAGAGGTTCGGCTTCGCTGTATTTTCCTTGGGATTGGTAAAGTAACCCCAAATTATTCAAACTAATAGCAACAAGACGATGATTGCCCCGAAATAGGCGCTGTGTCATCGCCAGTGCTTGTTGGTACAATGGTTCCGCTTCACTGTATCTGCCTTGGGAGCAGTAAAGAAATGCCAAACTGTTCAAACTGATAGCAACAACGCGATTATCGCCTAAAGAAAGTGACAGAGCTAAATCTAAAGCTTGCTCAGCCAAAGTTACCGCCTCATCAAATTTACCCTGACTATGAAGTTCAAGAGCGTAGTTGTTTAGCTTTACCACTGATATTATTTTCCTGATTACCTGCGGTAACAGTATCTCTAAATTTCCCAACCAACGAATCAATCCCATTGTTTTACTCCGAGTTTGAAACTTGTACCCTTGTCAACAAAGCAAAATTTTGATACTCAAATGTTTCGCTTCTACAATCTCGTTATCAAAATTATTGTTTCAAAACCCCAATTTTTAAACCACACTATATTCCGTCCACAACACCTGACAATCTCGATTCCCTTCCACATATTCCAGCAGTCCATACAAATGCTCTCGATCCAATTCCAAAGCCTTTTCTTTACTCTTTTCCAACCAATCTAGAGGCGGCAATTCCTGCGTAATCAAAGCTAAAATTTGCTCTCTTCCCACCTCATCCGATCCAAAAGTTGCATACTCTGATGGTGGGTATTGCGGCAAAACCATTACCCCAGTAGCGCAACGAGAGTTAGGCGCATATTCCGAAGGACACAAACAACAAACCACGCCTGATGGTTCCCTCTCCAATAATATTAAGTATCCTTCGCGTTCAACTTGCACCCGATATTTAATATCACTATTCACAAGCACATTTTTGCGGGATTTGTTACGCCTAGCCCCCATAGTAGACAATTCACCCAACTCTTTACCTACCAGCACCTCTAATAGGTTAGAATCAATCGCCTTTGCTTTCAGTTGTTGCCAAATTTGGTCAATAGTAAATGGTGGAGGAGTTACTAAACCTTGCTCTTTAGCCCATTGGGGAAATATTACCTCGCGCAGCCAGCGTTTTGCAATTTTCCACCTGCCTCTAGTAGCACCATTAAAATCACATCCCTCCTCTGCCAGTTTGTCGCAAATTGCACTCAACTGCTGCGTAAAAATCGTCTCAGCAATGCCATTCTTTGTTCCTTCTAGTAACTCTACTTGATAATACTCTGCAATACTTTTATTGTTTGAATCAGCATTCTTTTCCCGGAAGCGTTCTACAAATATAATTCGGTTCTTGCCGCTAAAACAAAAGCGGGTTGCCATCGCTTCTAGAAATACTGCTTCCCGATCTTCATATTTTGGCAGATTCATAAATTCTAATTGCCTGAAACTTTGAAGCTATTCTATTTTAAGTGCCAAGACGATGGCAAGTAATAAATTACAAAATCCTACATTGTTCTACTTAAATCTACTTTCTCGTAAGATATACTTCGCTCTACTTATTTCGATTCTCAATTAAATAAACTCTGTCTAACTTGGTATACATAACGCCATTATCGAGGTAGACAATATGAAAAAAGCAAAATTAGCGGTTAAAAATACTCGTCAAAAAATTGAATTAAAATCGCTTGCTGCTTTATTTATTTTGCAAGCTTTCTTAATTGGTGTTCAAGCAAATTACCGTGTTTACCAAGGATATCCTCCGCTGGATGCTGTGCTTTGGATGCTGACTGAAGGTACTAGCTTGATTATCAAAGTTCGTCGTGCTGGTATTCTTGATGAAGAGAAGAGAAAAAGTAATTAAAGCTGTGTAAAACGCCTGGGAATACATCACTCGTTTGTGAACACAGCCCGCCTGGGAATCAATTCCCAGGCTAATAGCTAAAGTCGTCTAAAGACGACTGAAGAAAAGCAAAGAAACCGGGTTTTTCTATCGTCCTTTAAGCAAAATTATTTGCAGATGGAGGAAGGGCGAAGCATTCGGATTGTTCAATTTTGGTGAAGCTACAAAGATTGTCGCCCGAATGCTTCGCCCCTACAAAAGTTTCGCTCTTATAAACAGTCCTCTTCAGAGGACTTTCGCTATTAGCCTGCGATTTGAATCGCAGGCGGTTGATGCGACTGATGCAAAATCTATATAAACAATCGGGCCGATCGCAACTGCGCGATCGCTAGGTTAAGGACAAAGTATTGCTATTATTAATTAATTATTAAAATGCAATAATTAATTATAACCATATCAACCAATTTTACAATCATTAATTCATCCATGTTTAACTTTATCATATAATAACAATAACCTCCAAAATCATCTCAATTACCTAATAATGACCCGCTTCATACACGATCAATTCGCCAAAGATTGCCTAGAAGAACTACTAACACCCTACGGACAAGTCAAATCCGATCGAAAAGTCACATCCGAAACAAGAGAAATCGATGTCATATTCATTCCCAATGCTTCCCCCGAAACCCTATCACAAGATTTAGGGTTATTAGGAAAATTGGGAGAAACAACCGCAATCTTTGAACCATTTCGCAATCCCGTTGACCCAGATGAAACTTGTACTTGCCTTCTGAAAGCGCTAGAAGTCCGAGAAAGCATTCAACGACAAGCAAAGCGCAAAAATGCACCCGATGAACCCATCAGCTTACCCTTCTTATGGATTCTCACCCCAACTGCCTCAGCCTCCATTTTAGAAGGATTCCACGCTATACTAAAGGACAATTGGGGCGCGGGAGTTTATTTTCTTCCCTATTATTTGAGAACAGCCATTGTCGTAATTCATCAATTACCCAAAACCCCAGAAACACTTTGGCTAAGAATATTCGGAAGGAAGAAAGTACAAGCACAAGCAATTGATGAATTGGAGGCACTGCCACCTGACAATGTATGGCGAGACAAAATCTTGGAATTGTTCTATCAATTACGAGAAAATTTAAACTTCAATCAAACTTTAGAATCAGACGATCGGGAGTTAGTTATGAGATTACAACCTTTGCTGCAAGAAAAGCTAGCACAAGTTGAACAAAAAGGCATTGAACAAGGCATTCAACGAGGTATCCAACAAGGAGAGCGTTTAATAGTGGAAAATTTATTAAAGTTGAGATTTGGAGAATTAGATGCAGAGTTATCTGCTTTAATTGACTCTATCTTGACTTTTCCACCAGAAGAATTTACTCCCTTGTTGGTACAATTGTCTCGTGAAGAATTGGTAAGTAGATTTAGAAATTAACAAAAAATGCAAAATGTAGGGTCAATCCATAAATTGATCCTACAAAATTATTTACGAGCCTGGGTTGCATTTCGGTAATGCAACATTGCAGGCGATCGCACATTTTCATCTCTAATTTTCACCCAATATATTAAAATAATATCAAAACAAATCTATCCAACACCCACTCTACTATTGAACACAGACAACCTTTGTAAATACCTTGCCGAAGAATACCCCGTCGAATTTGTCCAATGGCTACTCCCATCGGAAACATCTAACATTCAAGTCTTAAAAACTGAACTCAGCCTGGAACCAATTCGCGCCGATTCTATTACCTTACTACAAACCGCAAATCTAATTCTGCACCTGGAATTTCAAACCTTACCAGCATCAGATCCCCCACTCCCGCTACGGATGCTTGATTACTGGCTAAGACTGTATCGAAAATATCGTTGCAACATCGAACAAGTAGTAATTTTTCTCAAATCCACTACTTCCGAAATCGCCTATACCAACGAGTTTACCGCTCCCAACACCCACCATCGCTATCGAGTGATCCGAATGTGGGAAGAAGATCCTGCGCCACTGTTAGCCAATTCTGGACTTTTACCACTGGCGACATTAGCGCGAAGCGACTCACCCCAAACTTTACTGGCGCAAGTAGCCCAACAGGTCGCTAATATTGAAGAAACCCCCCAACGGCAAAATGTCTCAGCCTGTATAGAAATACTAGCAGGTCTGCGCTTTGACAAAAATTTGATTACCCAATTATTCCGAGAGGAAATTATGCGCGAATCTGTGATCTATCAAGATATCTTGCAACGAGGAGAGATAGCAATGCTGTTACGGATACTAAAACGTAGGTTTGGCTCAATTACTCCCGAAATTCAAGCGAGAATTCAAGCATTATCGATCGCACAATTAGAAGATTTGGGAGAAGCATTATTAGATTTTTCTCAACCCACAGATTTAACCGCTTGGTTAGAATCTCATCAGGCATAAATAAAATAACAAATAAACTTCGCTTACACAGACTATTGAGATATACAGATCCCCGACTTCTTAGAGAAGTTGGGGATCTACCTGAGATATAGTGCTTTTAGATACAAAACAACCTCAAATTGCGGATTTTGAGCTACTCAACAAGCTCAAATCACAAAAAACGATCGCGTACCAATTGCCCTCTCTCCCTCCCTAGTCTAGGATTAAGGTTGGTTGGCGCTATCCTTGCAGTGACCGATGGAAGATTGGGAATTTCTGATTCAAAAAGAAGGCGATCGCACCTGGCAACACCTACAATCATCTGAGGTGGAACTGCCGGAAGGTCGGTATCGCATCGTTGCTCGTTCTAGTCGTATAGATACAGAAGTAGACCTTCGGATCGTTCATCATTCCACCGATGAAGACCCGCCTAAGCGTCGGATGCAAAAGCGATCGCGTCGCACTAATCTAGAAGGGTTAATGGTGGTGATTCCATTTACCACCCTAAAAGCAGGGATTTGGGAATTTCGCTGTCGTCCCGATTTAATCAGCGACTTAATCGGCGAATCTTGGCAACATAACCTTAGCTTCCGAATATTACCGAAAACTGAAATTATCAACGATCGAGCAGAGAATGAGGATGATGCAGACCTTTCTTTGGCAGAATTAGGCGAAATTAGCGAATTTTCTCATTCCCATCCTCAATCATCAACTTCCGATCCTCAGTCGCCAAATTCTATCAACCAAAAAGGTTACGAGATTTCCACCAAAAATGAGGAACTAGAACGATCGAATCCTTGGACACCTGTTTTCGCATCAAAACCAGGAAATATTTCCTCTCTCCCGCTTTTACTTACCCTCAAACAACAAACTTATACTGCTCGTCAAGGACAATCTTTGACTCTTGTAGGTGAAATAAAACTACCAGAAACATGGGAAAATCCAGGTTCTAATTTTCAACCAGAATTATCTGGCGAACTGCGAATTTACCTGCGCGATCCTCAGAATGGAGAAACTTTAGCCGAACGGCAACAATCTTTACCAACTCAGGTGATTCCTTTTAGTTTTTCTTGTGAAATTCAACTTCCACCCGAAAGCAACACCCGCCTGATTTTAGGAGAAGTTAATTTATATTCTGCTACAGAAACACCAGTTGACTCACCTCTGGTTTTAGCAACCGCATCTTTCACCATTACAGCCGATTTGGATAACTTATTAAGTGCTGTTGCAGATGAATTTGCGGAAAGAGAACTATTAGATCTGCCATATGGAAAATCGAAAAAAGAGCGAAAACTTGATTTATCAGCTTTAGAACAATTAGAAAATCCTCAGAAAGTTGATTTTAAACCGTTTCAACCATCAACGGGTGCTATTTTACCGCCGTTACTTTATCAACCAGACCCGTTTAATAAAACTGCTAAACCCCTCGATTTGCCAACATTTAACAAAAAGTTCCCAGCACCTTTACCTGCTAATAAAGACGAGCCAGATGCAACATATCCTGTTGAGGCAGATTTAAGTGACTCGGAAACAGAAATAAAATCCAGTGAAGAAGTGTCTGTTCATGAATCTGTCACTGAACTAGATGCCACTTTAGAAATTTTATCTGAAAAACCAGAACCAATTATCGATGAAGAATTGGAAACTAAATCAGTAGAAAAAACCGATACTTTATCATCTCCTACAGATACTGCTTTTCAATCTCTAAAATTAGAGGATCGCTTTTGGTCGCGATTGAATGCTTTTGCTGCTGATGGAGAATTAGCTGCTGAATTGGATCTTAACGATTTATTTGAATCTACATCAACTACCAAAAATGATGACCCCCAAAATGCTGCCTTACCAGCAGTTAATCCTGCTGGTGTAGATGCGGATTTAGCTGCTTTTGAAATAGTGGTAGATGATGAATCCTTAGAACCTGTAACACCGAAACATACTTTTAGTAAAAAACCAGAATTAGTTAGCAATCAAGAGAGTAAATCGTCAAATCTAACAGTTTCATCGGAGGAAGAACCGATTCCCGCGCCGGAATTAGAACTACCGAAAGGCGAATTAATTGCAGGAGAACCCGTTCGCATCCGGATTAAAATGCCAATGCGACAACCCAGATTGGGAGTAAAATTTTGGGTGACAGACGTGCAAACGCGATCGCTAATCGAAAGCACTCGCTGGATCGGAGATTTTGTCCCCGATCCTTGGGGGAAACTGGAAGCAACTATTTATATCCCCGTTCCCTTTGGTTGTATGGAAATTCGGTTTGAAGCGATTGGCGTAGAGATTCACACCCAACGGGAAAGCCATAAAACCAGTGTCGATCGCACTATCGTTCCCCCTAATTTGCCAAGTTTTACACAAGAGGAGTTTTAGGGAAGAGATGGGGAGATGGGGAGATGGGGGATGGGGAATAAGGAAAATTATTTGATTTTTTACTTCATCCTTCAGACTTCAGACTTCATCCTTTCCCAATCGAAAAAATTAAAAAACCGCCTCTATTAGAAGATAGGCGGTTGGTTTGATTAACTACTTTCACAAAACCGAGCCTCACAGGAGAGGCTAAAATAATTCCGGTTTGATTAATTATTACATAGCAGAGCCTAAACCAGCATAGGCACCATAGAAGAAAAGACCCACAACGGTGAGTACGCCGATTCCAGCGATCGTAGCTACAATCCACAAAGGAATTCTTCCACTTCCAGACACAGGCTTTAACCTCCCACGAACAAAACAAGTAGTATCGAACGAAATTTTGTCAAGCGATCGAAATCTTTACCCAGTTAGTTAAAGAAATAACTGGAAAACAAGATACCGAGAACGAAAATCAAAAGTAAGCCTAAGTAGAGAGAGGTACGGTTCAACTCTACTGGCTGGTTATTGGGATTGGGAGCTTTTGAAGGCATTTTTTACTCCTATCTATGAATAAATTGCATTGCTGCGATCGCGCCTAAAAAGAAAACAGTAGGAACAGCCAGCGTATGAACAGCCAGCCATCTTACAGTAAAAATCGGATAAGAAACGGGTTGATTAGGGGTTTGGCTAGTCATAATTTACAACCAATGATTTGTCAAACTACTTAACTGTAAACTGCTGGATTTGTTGCTTTGCTTCATAGCGATCGCTCAAAATTGGCAACTCTAGGCGATCTTGAGTGTAATACTCATTGGGTCGAGGCGTACCAAAAGCATCATAAGCCAGACCCGTTTGCACGAATAGCCACCCAGCGATAAACAACATCGGGATGGTGATGCTGTGAATCACCCAATAACGAATGCTTGTAACAATATCAGAAAACGGACGCTCTCCAGTTGAACCGGCCATGACTTCTCCTCCAACAACAAGATCAAAGCTTAATGAATATGATACGAAACATTACAACCTCTCACAAGCAAGCTGAATGGACAAATGGAAAACTTTGTTTGTCATCAGCAAGCAAACTGCAAGGTACAGCCTTTAAGCTGCTTCAACCGTACCTTTATATTTCAGTAAAACGCCTCTTTGACCGATAATGAAACCTTTATCTGGGCCTAAAAAAACGATTTTATACAAATTAGAAGGTACATTTTCTACCTCGCGGTCTTTTTGCCAGGTTTTGCCACCATCTAGACTGCACAGCAGATTACCGCTACCGCCAGCGATCCAAATTTCTTCAGGGGTGCGATAAGCTAAATCCAATAAGCCCCAGCTAGTTGCTAACTCTGGATATTCAGCATCTAACCACTCTTCGGGTTTTTCTGGATTAGTAAACTGAATTTGACCGCCACGGGCGAGCATCCAAAGACCGCCATCTTTAGTAAAGCCCATATTCTGCACGCGCCGAGAGCTATTGCGATTATGAGGTACCCAAGCATCTTGTCCGGGTTCCCAGGTAGAGTAAAAACTACCATTAGAAGAAACGGCTACGTATTTACCATCAGCAGAGCGAGCAATATTACGAATTACTCCTACTGCTTGCTGTACGAGAGCTTTCCAGGTTTTTCCATCATCTGAAGTTTGATAAATCGCTCCCACATCAGTAGTCATTTCTGCTGAGTCGGGACCCAATGCCAAAATAGTGTTGGGATTACCGGGAAGCTTTGCACTCAAGGGAATGCGCGACCAAGATTTGCCTCCGTCTTCGGTGTGTAGAAGTAGGAAAGGTTCTCCCACAATCCATCCTTCTTCACCGCTAAAACTTACAGAGTTAAAACGGAATTTTTGGTCACCCAAATCCAAGTTTCTTGGTTGCCAAGTTTCCCCACCGTCGGTTGTTTCCAACAGTGTCGAGTTACTACCAACTACCCATCCGTGGGTGAAATCACTGGTGAAAGCAATATCCATCAGGTTGGCATCAGTTGGTAAACTCAGGACTTGCCAGGGATTTTGGCTGAGGTTGACTACTTTACTACAACCAAAACAAAGCAGGACAATCGCTAGTAGAACTGCTACTCGTCGTAAGGATTTGAAGATCGATCGCATTGCTTCCCAAATATTTGTCAAGCTATTCATTGTAAACCGTAGAGACTGAGGAAAAATAAGATTCCCAGTCCCAAACCACCAAAAATTAGTAAGTTTTTCTGGGTTGGAGTTAAATTATTTACGCCCAGACCATAGCGGAGATTAGATTCAAATCCGGACGGAGTTCCTTTCGGGCCAATGTTTTGGAATGCCGATTTCCGCACTCCACAAACGGGACAGCGCCAACTAATCGGTAACTCATCAAAAGAAGTTCCTGGGGCAATATCGTGCTTGCTGTCTCCCTTGGCAGGTTCGTAAACATAGCCACAGGCACTACACTCGTATCGATCTAGGGTTCCGGCTTCAACAGCTTGATTGCTCATGGCTTAGGCAAAATACCGAGTTACAGGTCAAAGACTGAACTTATTAACGGATGGTAACTGGCAGATCGAGCAACACCTCAAAAGAAAAAACTCTGTTCGATATTGCTTTCCCTTGACTAGCCGCTACCTTTCCCAGAAAATCAGTTTTCTTAAAAACTCTGTTACAAATTATGACATAGAGTTTTGCAATTCTCTATGTGGAGATGGGTAGTCAGTAGTCGGTAGTGGGATGGGAGCCTCAAATAGTTGAGGGGGTGAAAAAATAGAAGCTGGCTCGGATAAACAAAAACTAATAAACATTCAAAAAAATCAAAATGATTGGATTTAATCGCTTTAATTCTTACTTTCAAGCATATAAACCTTGATTTGGCTATATCCTGGCCTCTAATCACCAACCGCGAACAATTAGCCCCTTGCTTCCACAGATAGCGGGAGAATGTCAAAATGTAAAAGTAAGTAACAAAATGTCCTTTCGCCAAAGCGGTAGCTATAAATCGTGTTTGTTCTTAGCGGCTATGAGTATCTTCTAGGCTTCCTAATCGTTTGCAGCCTAGTACCTGCCCTCGCTCTCACTGCATCTAAGCTACTCCGGCCCAGCCGTCGGGGGCCAGAGCGCCGTACCACATACGAATCGGGTATGGAACCGATCGGGGGAGCTTGGATTCAGTTCAACATTCGCTACTATATGTTCGCCCTCGTCTTCGTGATCTTTGACGTAGAGACTGTGTTCCTCTATCCGTGGGCGGTCGCCTTCCACCGACTGGGACTTCTAGCCTTTATCGAAGCATTAGTCTTTATTGGAATTCTGGTGGTTGCTCTTGTTTACGCATGGCGCAAAGGAGCCTTGGAATGGTCATGAAATCTCAATCTTCTCTTCAAGAGGGTGAATTTAAAGATATCATCCTCAATCCGGTTAACCGGACTTCCGTTACCCAAGATTTGTCAGAAAATGTCATCCTGACTACGGTGGATGACTTGTATGACTGGGCGC
This sequence comes from Leptolyngbyaceae cyanobacterium, assembly GCA_036703985.1. Lineage (GTDB taxonomy): Bacteria > Cyanobacteriota > Cyanobacteriia > Cyanobacteriales > Aerosakkonemataceae > DATNQN01. The sequence goes on along the minus strand of DATNQN010000053.1, from coordinate 6,342 downwards.
GGCTTTCAAGCTTGTGGCCTTTGCTATTCGGTACTGCTTGCTGCTTTATTGAAGTAGCGGCAATGATCGGTTCTCGGTTTGATTTTGACCGATTTGGTCTGGTTCCTCGTTCTAGCCCCAGACAAGCGGATTTAATCATCACCGCAGGCACGATTACGATGAAAATGGCTCCGGCGCTGGTTCGTCTTTACGAGCAAATGCCAGAACCGAAGTATGTAATTGCGATGGGCGCTTGTACGATTACTGGGGGAATGTTCAGCGTTGATTCTCCTAGTGCAGTGCGGGGTGTGGATAAGTTGATTCCGGTGGATGTGTATTTGCCTGGATGTCCGCCTCGTCCGGAAGCGATTATGGATGCGATCGTCAAATTGCGGAAGAAAATCGGTAATGATTCGATTCAAGACCGGGATAAATTGCGGCAAGTTCACCGCTATTACAGCACTACTCATAAGATGAAAGTGGTGCCGCCGATTTTGACCGGACAATATTTACAGTCAACTACTCGCCAAGAACCCCCGAAGGAATTGGTGGAAGCGATTGGAACACCAGTTCCACCTGCACTGATGGCATCTCAAAAGCAGGAGGCATAACGTGGCTGAAGAATCTCAAATCGTACAAGCGGGTAAAGTTTCCCGTTGGTTGACAGAAAATGGTTTTGACCATGAAGCTTTAGAACCAGATCATTTTGGCATCGAAATCCTGAAAGTTGAGCCGGATTTTCTAATTCCGATCGCAACTGCTCTCTATGCTTATGGCTTTAACTACCTACAATGTCAAGGTGGTTACGATGCGGGGCCGGGTGAGGATTTGGTTAGCTTTTACCATTTAATTAAGGTAAGCGATAATGCCGATCGCCCGGAAGAAGTGCGGCTGAAAGTATTTCTACCCAGAGAAAATCCGGTAGTGCCTTCGGTTTACTGGATTTGGAAAACTGCCGACTGGCAAGAACGGGAAGCCTATGATATGTACGGCATCGTTTATGAAGGTCACCCGAATTTGAAGCGGATCTTGATGCCGGAAGATTGGGTTGGTTGGCCTCTCCGGAAAGATTATATCTCGCCTGATTTTTACGAGTTACAGGATGCTTATTAAAGTTTCCTCTAGACTCTTAGTAACCCCCTTTAGGGGGTTTTTTATTTTAGTATTAGAAAAATTAAAATTAACCGCAGATGTAGGCGATCGCCTTGCCTACGGCTAGGCAGATAAAATCTCTAGAAAGGTTGTTACATAACCGATGTTACCGAGCAAGATACAGCAGGTTCCATTTAAGTGAAGTATGAAATAGAAACCCGGTTTCTCGGAGAAACCGGGTTTCTGTTAGTAGGTATGTGTAGCTCATTTTCTTGGAAAGCGCACTATGACATATTGAATCAAAAAAAGCTTTTGTTTTTTTACTTTTTATTGATTTCATCAATCTGGGGGAAATTAAAATGATATTGGTTGATATGCGATCGTAATTGCATTGTTATCGTATAGTAGTTCGTTCGGATAATTAGGTAATTTTATGGGTCACTCTTCTGCGTTGCCGATTAATGTTAATCCTATTAAGTTTGGTACGGATGGCTGGCGAGGGATTATCGGGGCAGATTTTACGTTCGATCGCGTTGCCTTGGTAGCGCCAGTCGCAGCACGAGTTTTGGCGAAAGTTTACGGAAGCGGTACTGGGAATCGCAAGATTATCGTCGGTTACGATCGCCGTTTTATGGCAGAAACTTTTGCTCGCAAAGCTGCTGAAGTGGTGAGTGCGGCGGGATTTGAGGTTTTGTTATCCGAAACTTACGCCCCTACTCCGGCTTTTAGTTTAGCGGCTAAACAATTAAATGCTTTGGGCGCGATCGTAATGACAGCCAGCCACAATCCAGCACCATATTTAGGCTTGAAAGTCAAGGGTGCTTTTGGTGGTTCGGTTTCCCCAGAAGTAACTAAACAAATTGAAGAATTGTTAAAAAACGAAACAGTAGAAACTACCCAACAGGGAAAAGAAAATACATCATTAACGATGTTCGATCCTTGGCCGAATTACTGCGAAACTTTAAGAGCTAAGGTAGATATAGAAAATATTCAGGCTGCGATCGCTCAAAATAAAATCACTGTTTTTGCTGATGTAATGCACGGTGCGGCGGCGACTGGTTTAGAGAGGATTTTAGGTTTGCCAATTCGAGAAATTAATAGCGATCGCGATCCTTTATTCGATGGTGGCGCGCCGGAACCTTTACCGAAATATCTTTCTCAGCTTTTCCGCGTTATCCGCACTCACTATCGCACTCAAAAAGCTAGTTTAGCAGTTGGTTTCGTGTTCGATGGAGACAGCGATCGCATTGCTGCCGTTGACGGACAAGGTAATTTTTTAAGTTCTCAAACATTAATACCGATTTTAATCGAACATCTAGCAAAGCAAAGAGGTTACAAAGGTGAAGTTGTCAAAACCGTCAGCGGTTCCGATCTAATGCCCCGCGTGGCATCTTTTTATAATTTACCATTGTTTGAAACGGCAGTAGGTTACAAATATATTGCCGATCGAATGTTAGAAAGAGAAGTTTTGATCGGCGGTGAAGAATCGGGAGGTATTGGTTACGGAACTCACATTCCGGAAAGAGATGCTTTACTATCAGCCCTCTATTTATTAGAAGCAGTAGTCAGATCGGGAGTGGATCTAGGGAAAATTTATCAAAATTTGCAACAAAAAACCAATTTTTACTCGGCTTACGATCGGATCGATCTACCATTAGCTAACATGGCAGTTCGCGATCGTCTGTTATCTCAACTGCAAAGCAAACCATTAACAGAAATTGCCGGACATTCAGTAGTAGATTGCAATCAAATTGATGGATATAAATTTAGGTTAGATGATGGCAGTTGGTTAATGGTGCGCTTTAGCGGTACCGAACCAGTTTTGCGATTGTATTGCGAAGCTGCCACCATAGAAGAAGTTTATCAAAGATTAAACTGGGCGAAAGATTGGGCGAATTCCATTTAAAGTCAACGGTGCGTTGCGTGCTTCGCTAACGCACCCTACTTGACATCTACCTACTGCCAGAAGGCTTAGCCTACATCTGTGTTCATCTGTGTTCATCTGTGGTAAAAAAAATCCCTTAACTACCAACCATGAAAGAGCGACCGAAAATATTAGTTGTTGCGACGGGAAATCCTGGCAAACTAAAAGAAATGCAAGCGTACCTAGACGGTTTAGAGATTGAATTAACTCTTAAACCAGAAGAATTAGAAATTGATGAAACCGGCGATACCTTTATGGCGAATGCTTGTTTGAAAGCATCCCAGGTAGCACAAGCAACAGGCGAATGGGCGATCGCGGATGATTCCGGTTTATCGGTAGATGCTTTAAATGGTGTACCAGGTCTTTATTCTGCTCGTTATGGCAAGACTGACACCGATCGCATCGAGCGACTACTGAGAGAATTAGGTAATGAAGAAAACCGACAAGCCGAGTTTGTTTGCGCGATCGCGATCGCTCGTCCCGATGGTTCCATTGCTTTGGAAACAGAAGGAATTTGTAGGGGAGAAATCCTTCACGCGCCTCGCGGGAACGGCGGATTTGGTTACGATCCGATTTTTTACGTTCCAAATCGACAACAAACTTTTGCAGAAATGGCACCAGAGTTAAAGCACGAAGTTTCCCATCGCGGACAAGCTTTTAAAGCACTATTACCGCATTTAGAAAGGATGGTTAATGGGTAACAGTTGATAGGCGATGGGAGGATAGGGAAATGGGGGGATAAATTTTTACTTCAGATTTTAGATTTCAAACTTCATCCTTTCCCTTTCCCTTTCCCTTTCCCTTTCCCTAAATAGCTTCCATATTCTTTTCGCCCGTTCTAATCCGAATTACTTGTTCGACGGGCGAAATAAAGATTTTACCATCACCGATTTCCCCAGTACGAGCGGCGGCAATGATTTTGTCAACCACTAAATCCAGTTGATCGTCTTCGATGACAACTTCTATTTTGAGTTTTTGGAGAAACTCAACGGTATATTCGGAACCGCGATAGCGTTCGGTTTGACCTTTCTGGCGTCCAAATCCTCTTACCTCAGAAACAGTCATCCCGACAATACCTGCATTGACTAACGCGATTTTTACTTCGTCTAGTTTGAAAGGGCGAATAATCGCTTCGACTTTTTTCAACTTCTTGACTCCTCACTTAAGTTTCTATGCGTTGAGTGCAAAATAATCTTTTATTTTAAGTCTTCCACTTGCTATCAGTGGCACTGCGTAATATTTGCTTTAACTATCGATTGACAAGCAATCTGCTCCTTTCCTCGTGTAAGTCACCGTTTGAGAGTACCACATCTAGGTTGGTATTTCATTTTTTAGTATTACTGCAAATCCTGAGATTTTTGTAGCGATCGTTACGAATTGCTTAGCAGGTAGTAGGTTTTGGGTGGTGGATATTGGCCCCTTTTTGGCAATTTGCGGGATCGAGGCGAGGGGAAGGGGGAATTCATGATAAATTATCTTCAAAAATTTACCGACGCGAGATTGGTAGCCGTATTCGCTACGGGAAGGCTTCGCTAACCATATCGCTTTCGTTAACAAAAGGTAACTCTAGGTGTTGCACCAACCCTATATTGAGAGATAATGGAGATGAAATCGGTTAAAAATCTGCTAAGTGGACTTTTGATAGCAGTTTTAGTAACGATCGTACTCGTTATGGTACATCCGGTAAAGTCCCAGCAACCAACGTTAGGGGAAATTTACGAAGTCATCAAAAGCAAACAATTTGTTGACCTCACCCATGCTTTTGAACCTGGTATTCCCCATTGGAAAGGTTTTCCTGACGAAAAGCGAGAAACTATTTATTGGTACGACCCTGGTGTAGGTAAGCTGGGTACTGGTTTTTGGGCAGAGTATTTTTGCCATGTCGGACAGTGGGGGACTCACGTTGACCCGCCAGCACATTTCGTGAAGGGTCTGCGAACGGTGGATCAGTTGGATTTGAAAGAAATGATTATGCCGCTAGTAACGATCGACGTTCACCAAAAGGTAGCGCAAAATCCAGATTATACGATCGCAATGGCAGATGTAAAAACTTGGGAAGCAAAACACGGCTTAATTCCAGCTGGCGCATTCGTAGCAATGCGAACTGATTGGTCGAAACGTTGGCCCGATCCAGCCGCAATGCAAAATAAAGATAGCAACGGTATTGCCCATTATCCTGGTTGGAGTATGGAGGTACTCAAGTATCTCTACGAAACTCGCAAAATCACTGCTTCCGGTCACGAAACAACAGACACCGACCCTGGTATCGCTACTAGCAAAGATGATTATTCCCTAGAAACTTATATTCTCAAACAAAATCATTATCAAATTGAGTTATTAGATAATTTGGATAAAGTGCCGGAAGCAGGTGGTTTAGTTGTGGTATCTTTTCCTAAACCGAAAAATGGTTCTGGCTTTCCGGCAAGAGTTTTTGCGATTTTTTAAGAGGTTAGGGGAAAAGGGAGTACATAGAAACCCGGTTTCTATCCGACTCTTAAACACTTGCGATCGCACGCTTTTGTTTTTGTGGTAGTTTTTCTTTCAAAAAGATACCTGCTGCTACGAATAAGGCGATCGCAACTGCGCCAATTCCCAGAGGGCTGGGTAACCAGAATACCGCTTCTAAATGGTTAATCGTACCTGGTTGGAGAGTCCAAATTAGTTGATTTCCGTTATCTGCAACGGTGGGAGTAATGCTGTTTTCTGCTTTAGTGACGCTGCGGACACCCGAAGGCGTGTTTAAGCGGAATTCCAGTTGGAATAAAGAACTCGGATCTACTATGACGCTACCATCAGAAGAGAGAGTGGTAAGCGATCGCAAATCCACATCGTAAATTAAACTATTCCGAACTGCCAGAAGAAAGTTACCTTGTCGCAAATTCAGATGAGATTTTACTTCCGGTAAATCTACATAATCAGCATTCACCTTTTCAGCTTTTTTCTTGTCAATGGGATTGAAAAACTGATTAAATTTCTGCTCTAACTCTTGCCCATTATTAAAAGGAATAGCAACAGTCAATTCCCGTTCCGATATTCGTTTAGTATTACCCCTTAAATCCTTAGCCCGTTGCTCGATGCTATTTAACCATTCTTGGGCAGTTTCGGCACTAAACGCAGTGAACTTTTCTTCTAATTTAATATGCTGGATAAACTCACCTTTATTAGTGCCAGCAAAGTTTATGCCTAAATCGTACTGAACGCAACCACTCAGCAATAGCGATGCTAATACTACTACCCACAAAATAGGCATTCGCACTAAACGACGAATGATTCTATTAACATCAAACTTATTCTTTTTCATAGTTAAAACAGATGATTTCATTCCGCTTCCTCCTCTTATATTGCCT
>DATNQN010000052.1 GCA_036703985.1 Leptolyngbyaceae cyanobacterium | reverse complement strand
GGAGCAGGGGAGCCGGGGAGCAGGGGAGAAAATTTTTTATTTTATACTTCAGACTTCAGCGTTCAGACTTCAGACTTCATCCTTCCCCAGTCCCTTGCTTTAATTATGATAATTAAGTTAAATTTGATTAAGATTTATTTTTCGCAATCATTTTTGTGTTTAACAGATCGCTCTCCCCAAATAGGCGTGGGAGATATAGATATCTGACTGATTTGAGAAGCACCTAGTTTGTTCTATTCAGATTTAGAGGCCATCCATTTATGAAGTTTTCTTGGAGAGTCATCCTACTGTGGACGTTACCTGCGTTGGTAATTGGCTTTTTCCTATGGCAAGGAACATTTGCTCCTACTGCTGCTGATATGGGGAAAAACACAGCTAGTACCCGCATGACATATGGCCGTTTTTTGGAATACTTAGATTCCGGTAGAGTTACGAGCGTTGATTTATACGAAGGTGGCCGGACGGCTATTGTAGAAGGAATCGATCCAGACCCAGTATTGGATAACCGACCTCAGCGTTGGCGCGTAGATTTACCTGGTAGCGCTCCTGAATTAATTGCCAAGATCAAAGATGAACAGGTTAGTTTTGCAGTTCATCCAATTCGTAATGATGGCGCGATTTGGGGATTGCTGGGGAATTTAGTATTTCCAGTGCTATTAATTGCGGGATTGTTTTTCCTGTTCCGTCGATCGAGCAATATCCCTGGTGGGCCGGGACAAGCGATGAACTTTGGTAAATCTCGCGCCCGTTTCCAAATGGAAGCGAAAACCGGGATTAAGTTCGATGACGTGGCTGGTATTGAAGAAGCGAAGGAAGAATTGCAAGAAATTGTTACTTTCCTGAAACAACCAGAAAAATTTAGCGCTGTAGGTGCGCGCATTCCCAAAGGCGTGCTGTTGGTTGGCCCTCCGGGAACTGGGAAAACTTTGTTAGCAAAAGCGATCGCGGGAGAAGCCGGAGTACCTTTCTTCAGCATTTCCGGATCGGAATTTGTGGAAATGTTCGTGGGTGTGGGTGCTTCCCGCGTGCGGGACTTGTTCAAAAAAGCCAAAGAAAACGCACCCTGTTTGATCTTCATCGATGAAATAGATGCGGTTGGTCGGATGCGGGGTACTGGTATCGGTGGCGGTAACGACGAACGGGAACAAACTCTCAACCAGTTACTAACGGAAATGGATGGTTTTGAAGGTAACACGGGGATCATCGTGATTGCCGCTACTAACCGCCCCGATGTTCTTGATTCGGCGTTGTTGCGTCCGGGTCGTTTCGATCGCCAGGTAACAGTTGATACTCCCGATATTAAGGGACGCCTGGAAATTCTGAAAGTCCACGCTCGGAATAAGAAATTAGCAGAAGAAGTTTCTCTAGATGCGATCGCTCGTCGCACCCCTGGTTTTAGCGGCGCTGACTTGTCTAACTTGCTCAACGAAGCCGCTATTCTAACCGCCCGTCGCCGCAAAGAAGCAATCACCATGCTGGAAATCAACGATGCAGTTGACCGGGTGGTAGCTGGGATGGAAGGTACGCCTTTAGTTGATAGCAAAAGCAAGCGTTTGATTGCTTATCACGAAATCGGTCACGCCATTGTGGGTACCCTATTAAAAGACCACGACCAAGTACAAAAAGTTACCTTGATTCCTCGCGGTCAAGCTCGCGGATTGACCTGGTTTTCCCCGAATGAAGAACAAGGCTTAATCTCTAGAGGTCAACTGAAAGCAAGAATTACAGGCGCTTTGGGTGGTCGGGCTGCCGAAGATGTTATTTTCGGAGATGCAGAAGTAACTACTGGTGCTGGTGGTGACTTGCAGCAAGTTGCTGGGATGGCACGGCAAATGGTGACTCGCTTCGGAATGTCGGACTTGGGGCCGATCGCTTTGGAAACTCAAAGCGGTGGTGAAGTATTCTTGGGACGGGATTTGATGACTCGTTCGGAATACTCCGAAGAAATTGCTGCTAGGGTGGATTCCCAAGTACGAGCAATTGTTAACCAGTGCTATGAAGATGCTAAACGGATTATGCGGGAACATCGCACGGCGATCGATCGCTTGGTAGATATCTTGGTTGAAAAAGAAACCATTGACGGCGAAGAGTTTCGGCAAATTGTAGCGGAATATACCGTAGTGCCGGAAAAAGAGCAATTCGTCGTCAAGATATAAGTCTTTAAGCTCTAGGTGAATAGATAAATGGGGATTTGAAAATTCATCCCCATTTTTTTTTGTGAAAGGAGTCAGGATTTAGAATGAATTTTAAAGTTGTCTATAAATCTTTCTCCCTGCACCCCTGCCCCCCTGCAAGAGAACCCCTTCACAATTTCTGATAATGACGGCAGCCCTCACATGGGCCACTGGGAGCGATCGCGCAACGAAGATAAGGGGAACGAGCATTAAATTTACAGGTAGTGTCACCGATATATTGGAGGTCTGCGGGTGGTGGTGGGATAATGAGGGGGCCAAGGGACGCTCGTTCGATCGCTACTCTCAAGCGTTCTCGCGCTCGTTGTTCCGCTTTCCGCATTAACCACAGGGAAATCAGAGGTGGGATTAAACCTACTATAAAAATTAATATTGTCTTAAACACACTGTTGGATACCTGTCTTTATTTGGATTTGCTACCTTTATACGTAATTTATCTAAGCGGGACAGATTAAGGCTACTCAGGCTAAATCCTGTGTTAGGATGCTATTTGAGAAATAAATTCGGTGTACTGTTTGTTTTTAAAACTTATCAGTGACTCTCCGGATGTAAATCTCTACATAAATCAGTCAATTCTGGAGAGAGCTATGTCGATCTACGTAGGAAACTTATCTTACGAAGTAACACAAGAAGATATCAATGAAGTATTTGCCGAGTATGGAACAGTAAAACGGGTTCAATTGCCGGTTGACCGTGAAACTGGACGGATGCGTGGCTTTGCATTTGTGGAAATGGAAACAGAAGCCGAAGAAAGTGCGGCGATTGATGCCCTCGATGGTGCTGAATGGATGGGGCGGAATTTGAAGGTCAATAAGGCCAAACCTCGTGAAAATAGAGGTGGGGGACGCAGCGGCGGCGATAACCGGGGAGGCAACAACAGATTCTCGCGGCGCTATTAATTAAATTTTAAGGCTTAGAGAAAAACTTTATTGCTGGTGAACTTATATTTCAGAGTGTTCGGTTAACTAAACCTCCCTGAATTAATTGTTCTACCCCATATTAGCTGTTTGATTCTCGGAAGAGCGAGCCAAAGAATAGCCGAGTTCGCCTCAGCAGCACCCACCTATTGACCCATGCTTAGGAGTAGACAGGATGACCCAAGTAATTGTCGGGGAAAACGAAGGGCTTGAATCAGCTTTACGGCGATTTAAGCGTCAAGTCTCCAAAGCGGGGATTTTTTCAGATATAAAGCGTCTGCGTCACTTTGAAACTCCGCCCGAAAAGCGCAAGCGCAAAGCAATTGCCAGAAGGCGGAAGAGACAGTTTAGCAAATCACGCTAAATCTTTTCTGAAAATGCAACTCATTTCAGGCAGCGCATTAGTCATTAGACAATGCGCTTGTTTCTTTTTAGATGAAAAAATAAAATCGATCGGCCTAATATGCGCTAGGCTTTAGACATTTAGACTAGTTTCAATCTTAGCGTGAGGAGCAAAGTTAGATGCGGATTTTACTGGTTTATCCTCTATTTCCGAAAACTTTTTGGTCATATGAAAAAATTTTGGAATTAGTCGATCGCAAAGTCCTGCTACCTCCGTTAGGATTGGTGACAGTAGCAGCTATTTTGCCCCAAACATGGGAATTTAAGTTAGTAGACCGAAATATCCGGTCTGTAACGGAGGAAGAGTGGGCATGGGCAGATATGGTAATTATCTCTGCCATGATCGTCCAAAAACCAGACTTTATCGCCCAAATTCAAGCAGCTAAAAAACATGGCAAACTAGTGGCTGTAGGTGGCCCTTATCCCACTTCCGTACCAGAAGAAGCAACCGCAGCAGGCGCAGATTATCTAATATTAGATGAAGGGGAAATTACCCTGCCCATGTTTGTCGAAGCCGTGGAAAGAGGCGAAAAAGCTGGTATTTTTCGTTCCAATGGTGAGAAACCAGATGTTAGCCAAACGCCGATTCCCCGCTTTGATTTGCTAGAATTTGATGCCTACGATTCGATGTCAATTCAATTTTCGCGCGGTTGTCCGTTTCAGTGCGAATTTTGTGACATCATCGTACTATACGGTCGCAAACCTCGGACAAAAACACCCCAGCAACTATTAGCTGAATTGGATTACCTCTACGAATTGGGGTGGCGGCGAGGAGTTTTCATGGTAGATGATAACTTCATCGGCAATAAACGGAATGTCAAATTATTACTGAAGGAGTTGAAAGTTTGGCAAAAAGAAAGAGGATATCCTTTCCAATTTAATACGGAAGCTTCCGTTGATTTGGCACAAGACCCAGAATTAATGGACTTAATGGTTGAGTGCTATTTTAATGCCGTATTTATCGGAATTGAAACGCCGGATGAAGATAGTTTAGAACTCACTAAGAAATTCCAAAACGTGAGAAGTTCTCTTAGCGAGGCTGTGCAAACAATTACGAAAGCGGGACTGCGCCCGATGGCAGGATTTATTATTGGCTTTGATGGAGAAAAATCCGGATCGGGGTCGCGAATCGTGCGGTTTGCTGAAGAAACGGCGATTCCAACGACAACTTTTGCTATGTTGCAAGCTTTACCCAATACCGCCTTGTGGCACCGTTTGGAAAAAGAGGGAAGATTACGAAAGAAGGATGGCAATATTAACCAAACTACTTTGATGAATTTTATTCCCACTCGACCTTTAGAAGAAATTGCTCAAGAATATGTGGAAGCTTTTTGGGAATTGTACGACGCAGAAAGATTTTTAGACCGGACTTACCGCTGTTTTTTAATGCTGGGTGCGCCGAAAGTGAAAGCTAAATTTAAGTTACCCAGTTGGGTAGATTTAAGGGCGCTATTAATTGTAATTTGGCGACAAGGAGTGAAACGCAATACGCGCTGGAAGTTTTGGCATCACTTATTTAGTATTATGAAACGCAATCCTGGGGTGTGGGAGCATTACATTACTGTATGCGCTCACAACGAGCATTTCTTAGAGTATCGTCAAATCGTGCGAAATGAAATTGAAGGGCAGTTGGCAGAGTTTCTGGCAGAAGAGGCAAAATTGAAGGCTCAATCTGCCAGGGAAACTGCATTAGCTAGTTAAGGCAGGGGCTAGGGAAAGAGGAAAGGGGGCAGGGGGCAGGGGGAAAGGAAAATTTGTGAATTCTGACTCCTGAATTCTGCCTTCTGCCCACTTTACAATTTAGATTAGCTTGATGGCTCTGAGGGTAAACATGAGTCCAACAGCAACGGCGTAAGCAGCACCTAAAAACAAAACGTAAGATAATACAGACATTTTCGTTCCTCTTCTTGGTTAAGGTTTAAAGAATGCAGTCAGTTATTCATGTTAATTTACCGCATAATTCTTATGAAATTGCGATCGCACCCGGTAGCCTAGACAAACTGGGCAACTGGATGAAAGGCGAAGAAAGCCAGCCGCTACATCTGGGCAATCAAGTACTGGTGGTGTCCAATCCTACTATTTTCAAGCATTATGGGGAACAGACGATCTCATCTATCAAGGCAGCAGGTTTTGAGGTAGCATCTTTAACTCTTCCCGCCGGGGAACAGTACAAAACCCTGACTTCTATCCAAAAAATCTACAACGCAGCCTTAGAAAACCGCTTAGAACGCTCTTCCACTATCGTGGCTTTGGGTGGCGGCGTCATAGGCGATATGGCAGGTTTTGCCGCCGCTAGCTGGCTGAGAGGAATCAACTTTGTACAAGTCCCTACCACCCTGCTGGCAATGGTTGATGCGGCAATTGGCGGTAAAACGGGGGTTAACCATCCCAAAGGGAAAAACTTGATCGGCGCTTTCCATCAGCCGCGATTGGTTTTCATCGATCCGCAAGTGCTGAAAACCCTTCCCCCACGAGAGTTTCGCGCTGGTATGGCAGAAGTAATCAAATATGGAGTGATTTGGGATTTCGATTTATTTACTAAGTTGGAAGCGTGTCAGCGTTTGGATCAACTGCGCTACCTCAGCGAGGAAATGCTACAAATTATTCTCAAACATTCTTGCCAAGCGAAAGCAATTGTAGTAGGAAAAGATGAAAAAGAAGCTGGTTTGAGAGCATTATTAAATTACGGCCATACTATCGGTCATGCGGTAGAAAGCTTAACTGGTTATAAATCAGTAAATCACGGTGAAGCGGTGGCAATTGGTATGGTAGCAGCAGGTCAAATTGCCGTTGATATCCGTTTGTGGAATAAAGAAGCAACGGAACGTCAAAATGCACTGATTAAAAAAGCTGGTTTACCTACTAAATTACCTGCTGGTTTAGATGTGGAAGAAATTATTTCCACGCTACAAACTGATAAGAAGGTGAAGTCGGGTAAGGTGCGATTTGTCTTACCTACGCAAATTGGTGCAGCAACGGTAACGGATCAAGTGCCATCGGATGTTTTGCGGCAGGTACTTTGGCAAATGCAGTAGATAGTTAGGGGCTAGGGAGCAGGGGAGATGGGGGGATGGGGAGATGGGGAGATGGGGAGATGAATAAAATAAGTTAATTTTTAATACTTCATCCTTCATCATTCATCCTTCATCCCGCAATCCGGTTGCGTCCTTGCTCTTTTGCTTTGTAAAGTGCTTTATCGGCGGCGGATACGAGGATGAGGGGAGAAGTGCGATCGCAAGGAATGATGCAGGCAATTCCTAAACTGAGAGTAACTAAGTTACTCACCTGAGAACTACCATGAATTATCCCTAATTCTTTTACTTTTAACTGAACTTGCTCTGCTAGTATAAAAGCATTTTGTAAATTAGTATTAGGTAAAATAATCGCAAATTCTTCTCCTCCATAACGCGCTACTAAATCAATAGAACGTTTCGCTACTTGTTTAATCACTTTAGCAATTTGTTTGAGGCATTCATCACCCGCAAGATGCCCGTAAGTATCGTTGTAAAGTTTAAAATAATCGACATCGCAAAGGATCAGTGAAAGTGGAGATTGCTCCCATACTAGCCTACACCATTGATTTTCCAAATATTGATCGAATCTTCTTCTATTAGCAATTTCAGTTAAGTTATCTATAGTAGCTAGTCGATGTAATTCTTGATTTGCTATTTCTAATTGGCGATAAAGTTCGGCTTGGCTAATGGCAATTGCTAATTGGGCTGACAAGGTGGAAAGGCAATCAATTTCCCATTGTTGCCATTGTCTTGGGTTTGAACATTGGTAAGCAACTAATAATCCCCATAACTGTTCGTCTTTCGAGATGGGAACTACCAAATTAGCTCTCACTTCGTATTTAGCTAATAACTCAACATGACATTCTGATAAATCTGCTGTATATATATCTTCTATAGCTTGAATATAACCTTTATGATAGGGAGTTACGCATTTCGTCATCAAATACGAATCTTTGATTTTTTCTCCTAATGTAGGTGTCCATTGACTCCCTACGGATTCTACGATCACGGTGCCGCTAAAATCAGGATTGAATCGATATATCACTACTCGATCTAAATCTAAAAATCGTCTTACCTCCCCAACTGTAGTGTTGAGAATATAAGTCAAATCTAGAGACTCATGAATGTTCTGTGCGATCGCTGCGATCACTTTTTCTCGTTCATTTTGCTGCTTTAGTGCCATCTCTACTTGTTGTCTTTCTGTAATGTCGCGACAAAAACAAAAGTTGTATTCTTTGCCGTTAAATTCTATATAGTTAATCGTTACTTCTATAGGCATCAATTTACCAGATTTGGCCTTAAGTTTGGAACAGAATATCATGGTTTGGTGTTCTTTTAAAGATTGCCAATGCTCCTGCCATATTTCTTGGTTGAAATTGGGATCGAAATCAAAAACGTACCCGGATTCTAATTCTGTACGGGAATATCCTAACATCTGGCAAGCTGCCTCATTCACTCTCAAAATGCTTCCATCCTGATTCATCCAAATACCGGGCATTCCACAGCGCTCAAAGGAAAAATCTGCTAATTGCAACGCCTCTTCCATCTGTTTTCGCTCGGTAATATTCTGAAGTGTTCCGGAAATTCCGATAATACGATTATCGGTGTCTATTGTTAATCTGGCAAAAACCTCTATCCAAACAAATTCACCATTTTTTTTCAAAAAGCGGATTTGGTATTTTAAATCATCTTTTCGACCTTCGATTAAAGTTTGAAAATTTTCTAAATTTCTTTGACGATCGTCAGGATAAATATAGTTTAAAAACCGATTACCGATGCTTTCTTCAATGGTAAATCCGGTTGTTTCTGTCCAAGCTGGATTAAGAAATGTCCATAAACCTGCTGTATCTGTCTGAAAAATTACTTCTTTAATATTGTTAAAAATAGAGCAGTATTTTTTTTCTTTTTGTTTAAGCTCGTCTATTTCTGCTTGAACTGTCCGATCGGCTTGCTCCCACTTAGTCTCGGCGCGATCGCGTAAGCAACGTTTTAATAGAAAAAACAAGATAACTACTATAAAAATCAAGTTGAACAAGAGACTCAGCCAGTTCATAAGTCATTTACCAGGCATTTTTTGGAAAAAATCGTTTATTTACTCGCTTCAAAAACTCTAGATTGCTGCCCTATAACTTAAAACAACTAAGATGGCAATACTTATTTAATCTGAGTTAAGGGAAGACGGATAATTTTTTACAAAAGTTAATGATTCATTAAAAAAAGTAGATAATTGAAACTTTACTTAATTAGATTTTCGCAAAATATTAATTAATATGCCAAGGGATTACTAAAAATTTCATTGGGTATAATAATTATTTTTTAATTGAGATATGTTCAGTATTTTCACATACACTAGCTCCTAAAAAGCCATCAACTAGCAAAAATTCAGTATAAAATCCAACGAAAAATCTTCCATACTTACGAATATTTGCGTTGACAAGAGAAGTTTTTGATTTAAGTCAAAGATGTAATTAAATAAATTTGGCAAATTGAAGGTAGGACTCAATTCGGGAGGTAACTGAATATGGCCCACACTACTGTTAATTTGCAAAGTGCGCCAGGACATCAAGTGCTAGCGGCGGCGGGTAAAAAAATCTTGCGTCCGGGTGGTCAAGCAGCGACAGAAACGTTGTTTGAGTGGGCTAATTTTCAACCGGGAGAGACAGTATTGGAATTAGCTTCTAGTTTCGGTTATAGCGCTTTAGCAATTGCCAAACGCTTTGGCGTGCGTGTAGTTGGAGTAGAAAAAAATCCGCAAAGCGTAGCCCGCGCTCGTGCTAACGTTCAGGCTGCTGGATTGGCAGATAAAATTGAAATTATCGAAGGAGATATTTTCCGATTAGAAGCTATCCCCGGACAATTTGATTACGTTTTTGCCGAAGCTATTTTATCGATGCAATCTGCGCCGGGAAAAGCGAAAATATTAAATGCGATCGTGCAAAAACTAAAACCCGGTGGAAAATTTCTTTCTCACGAATTGCTAGCGCGTCATCACGAAGCAGAAATACATCAAGCTTTGGCGCAAGAAGTTAAGATGAACACCACTCCATTGTCCCCGGAAAATTGGCTCGCCGCTTTTTCATCGGCTGGATTGGAAGTTCAGCAACATCAAACTGGTGAAATGGCATTGTTGAATTTGCGATCGATGATTCAAGATGAAGGTTTACTCGGTACGGCTAAAATTTTGGGGAACGTTTTGACTAATTCTCAGCTAAGGCAGCGAGTTCTGCAAATGCGTCAAGTTTTTCAACATTACGAGCAAGATTTAGGTTACATCGTTTTACTAGCTAGCCCTAGTTCTTAGTAAGAACTTTAGTCCTTTCTATCAGATTTTTTTAAGAACTGAAGTCCTTACTAACTCAAGTAACTAGTTACAAATATTGACCTTTAGAACCCCCTTGCATCCCCCTTTTTTAGGGGGACTTTGAAAGCAGTTCCCCCCTTAAAAAGGGGGTTAGGGGGGATCTAACGGCTAAACTCATAACTAGCAACTTGCGTTACTACCAACCATTGGAGAATTGATATGACTACTCACATCGCATCTAGTACATCTTTAGCCACTCAACTGAAAAACGAAATTCAATATCCCGATGGCGGAGTTCTCAGCAAAGTACTTGTGAAGACAAGTAATTGCCAATACACCTTATTTTGTTTAGCATCTGGCACTGATATTTCCGAGCATACTTCACCTAAAAATGCCGTTATTACAGTAATTGATGGAAAAGGTATTCTCACATTAGAAGGGCGCGATATCGAACTTGAAGCTGGCGTATTCGTATTTATGCCAGCTAATGCACCCCATGCTTTAAAAGCTGAAGAAAATTTAGCTTTTTTATTAACTCTTTCGGAAAACATCTGACTAAATAATCCTGTTTTTGCCATACCAGAGTAGTTACCTTTCGCGTCGCCCTTAACAACTCTTTAGAACGATCGTACTCAATTTCTAACTTTAGATAGACGAACTGTAGCCAAAATCACAAAATTTAAAAAATGATAAGAAAGTCAAGCAAAGCATCGGAAAAGCGCTAAAAGTTGTTTAAGGGCGATCGCATTTTTTTCAGCGGCGATCTGCTGAGGACATTACGAATCCTCAACTCATCATTTCTTGGCAATGTTTATGTTTACCGTCAACGCAATTATTGCTATCTTTCGTTTTCCAGTACAAACGGCTGAACCTAAATGAAGGATGAAGGATAAAGTATGAAGGATGAAGGATGAAAGATGAAAATTTATTGTATTTATCCCCCCTGCACCCTATCCTCTTTCAATCCTCGCTAATCTTTTTCCACTCGATAGCCATATTCTGCTAATCGACTGCGAGATTGTCGCCATTTTGGTTCTACTTTCACGAATAATTCTAGATAAACTTTGCCTGCAATTAACTTTTGCATTTGTTCTCTAGCGACACTGCCAATCGTTTTTAGCATCCCGCCGCCTTTGCCGATCAAAATTCCTTTTTGGGATTCTCTTTCTACGGTAATGGCGGCAAAAACACGAGTAATAGCAGGGGTTTCTTCTACTTTTTCAATAACCACAGCTACCGAGTGGGGAACTTCTTCGCGAGTTAATAACAAAATTTGTTCGCGAATTAGTTCTCCCATGATAAAGCGTTCCGGTTGGTCGGTTACTAAATCTGGTGGATAGTAATATGGGCCGGGTTCTAATCGGTCGATTAATAATTTTTGCAGTGCTGGTAAACCTTCGCCATTGATTGCGGAAAATTTGACGATCGGCCAATTATGATTTTGAATTAGGGTTTGATAACTATCATCGATTGGCTGAAAATTGGCGGGTTGTAAATCGCATTTATTTAAACCTAAAATAACGGGTGTATCGGTACTGTTTAGGATATCTACGATATAGCGATCGCCCCCCCCGGCGTCCACCGAACCATCTACCACAAACAGCACTACATCTACTGATTGAATGGCTATGCGGGCGTTTTGTACCAATACTTCTCCTAATTGATGATGGGGTTTGTGAATTCCGGGAGTATCCACGAAAATCATCTGCGCTTCTGGTGTAGTGAGAATTCCTCGCAGGCGATTGCGGGTTGTTTGGGCAATGGGAGAAGTAATGGCAATTTTCTGCCCTACTAACTCATTCATCAGAGTAGATTTGCCTACGTTGGGGCGTCCGATAATCCCAATAAAGCCCGATTTATATCCCTCTGGTGCAATGGGAATATTAAATGATTCTAAGTTAAGTAAATTATCTGTTTGTTCGTTTACCATGCACTATGCTCCCTTTATTATCTTTTAATCAATCAAACTAAGCAGGAATTTTAAATATCCTGCTTGTTTAAGGATAAGCTAACCGACATTAGTCAGCTAATTTTTAATTGCCAATCGAATTTTTTTAAATATAGTTGCGTAGCAGCTTGAGTAGATAATGGTGGGCTAAACAAGTAGCCTTGTACGGCATCGCAATTAACCGATCGCAAAAATGAGAATTGTTCTGGTGTTTCTACTCCTTCAGCAATGACTTTCAAGTCTAGTCCGTGTCCCAGTGCGATCACTGCCTGGATAATGGCGGCGTCTTTAGGGTCGCTGATTAAATCGCGGACAAAGGAGCGATCGATCTTTAGGGTGTTTAAAGGAAATCTTTTCAGCGACCATAGAGAAGAATATCCGGTGCCGAAATCATCTATAGAAATGTGAATTCCCATTTTTTGCAGTGATTGCAACACGCAAATCGTTAATTCTACATCTTGGATCGCGATACTTTCGGTGATTTCGATTTCCAAGTAACGCGGGTCTAAACCTGTTTCGTCTAATACTTGGGCAATCGTTTTGACTAAATTTTTTTGTTGAAATTGTCGCCCGGAAAGATTAACGGCGATGCGGATGGGGGATAGTCCGGCTAATTGCCACGCTTTATTCTGGGCGCAAGCAGTTCGCAATACCCATTCTCCAATCGGACAAATTAATCCGGTTTCTTCTGCTAAGGGAATAAATTGTGCTGGGGGAATTAGCCCCCGTTCGGCAGATTCCCAGCGAATCAAAGCTTCCATGCTGAGAATTTCGCCTGTCTCGATATCGATCTGGGGTTGATAATGTAGCAGAAATTCTTCTCGTTCTAAGGCTTTGTAAAGATTATTTTCTAAGATCAGTCGTTCGTATGCTTTATTGCCGATCGCGGAAGTGTAAAGTTGGTAATTATTCCGTCCCTGGTGCTTAGCGCGGTACATTGCTGCATCGGCATTTTTCAAGAGAGTTTCCGCATCTTCGCCGTCATAGGGTGCAATGGCAATTCCGATGCTAGCTTTGACGTAAAATTCTTGGTCTGAAAAATGGAAAGGAACGCCCAAAGCATCGAGAATTCTTTGGGCTATTTGAGCCGCATCTTCCGAACTCACGATGGGAGATAGCAAGATGGTGAATTCATCTCCTCCCCAACGAGCTACTACATCAGTTTCCCGCAAGCATTTTTTCAGCCTTTGGGCAACGTTTTGTAGCAATTCGTCACCTACTGCATGACCGAGCGTATCGTTGATATTTTTAAAACAATCCAAATCGAGAAATACCACTCCCAATAGTTGCCGACGTTGGTGAATATTGGCCAAGGCGAGGGTAAGTCGATCGTTAAATAATAGTCGATTAGGCAACCCAGTTAGCAAATCGTGGGAAGCTTGATGGCGAATCATATCTTCTACGCGCCGTTGCATGATTGCCATGTAAAGGTGAAGTCCCAAGGATTGAGCGAGTTTTACTTCTTCCTGAGTCCACTCTTTGGCTTGTCCTTTTTTGATTTCTCGCCAAGCTTCAAAAGATTTTCGAGGGCCCGAGTTTCGTTGGTCTTTGTTTACGCGCCCCGCCCATAAAGTTTCTGTCTGGATCTCATTCCGGAAAATGGTGAGGCATCCTACACATTGTTGTTGATAACGCAGGGGTATAATTAATACCGAGCAGATAGAAGTCAATTCTAAATCTGCTTTTAAAAAGGCTAGTTCGGTTTCTTGGTAAGGATCGATAATAAGATAAGAAAAATTTTGGGTATTTAATGTAAAATCGGTTAAGTTCTTTAACTCAGATTTTAATATTAATAACTCAAAGCGCTTGTCATCGCTCTGGTCTTTACTAAAATTAATAATTTTTTGCCAAAACGGACTCTCTTCTATTAAATTGAGAGACGAAATTTTTTCTCCGTAAGTATAAAGCTGAGCCGGTTGACCGGTAGAATCTGCGGTGATATACAGCCTACCACCAGAACCTTGGAGGGCTTTTACTGTCTGCTCGAGTACTTTCTGCCGAATATCTGTAATATTTAACGGGGAATGGAGTAAGCGACTAATATGGTTGCACACTGATTCATGTTGAGCCTGTTGTCTAGTGCGGGAAAGCAGGTTTGATTGAGCAATGGCGATCGACACTTGATCTACTAGTAATTGTACAATTTTTAAATCTTTTTCTGAAATATTTATGGGTTGAGCGTGATGAGAAACCAATAAACCCCAAAGCTGATTTTGATGGATAATTGGTACGGTTAAACAAGAAGATACACCCATCGCAGTCAGATATTCGATGTGGCAGGGATCGACGGGAGAGTAACAGATATCCTCGCTAACTAGACTCTCACCTGTATGGGGACAGTCTAACTGACTAACAGTTTTATGCCCGGAAGAAACATCGACGATTACCCTTTGACGAGCTTTGATAAACATTTGAAGAATATAGGGAGGAATGTCCGTTGCGGGAAAATGCAAACCCAACAGAGAGGGCAAGCGGTTAGTATGACGAGCTTCAGCAATTACTTCTCCACTGCCATCGGGATGGAAAAAATAGATTTTTACGCGATCGGTGTCTAAAAACGAGCGAATTTCCTGTACAGTCGTTGTCAAAATTTCTTTTAGTTCCAAAGAACGGCGAATGCGCGTAGCAATCCGATTGAGTAAATTCTCCTGAGCGTAAGCTAAGGGTTCTAACCTTCCCATACCTATTTGAGACGTTTTCGTATTTTTTCTATGAGCCATCCTGTTAAACCTAGTTTTTTCGGGTAATTATGTGATTTTTCGTTCTCGGTATTGGATTGAAAATCAGAGGGTAATAAAAAAAAATTAAATTGCTGATTTATGTATATAAGTTTACATTTTTTTTGTAATTATTTTAAGTTGTGGTTAATATACTTAAAATTTTGTAGTAAAACTAAAAAAATATACGAAACTTTGCGATTAGACGGATAGAAACGTTGAGCTAGTAGGGAAAGATTCTTTCACTACAGCCATAAAAGTTAAATTTTGTATATTTTGGCCAGCTTTACTTAGCAAAAACTCAGTAAACTTGCCGTGCGTCGATCGCCAATGATGAGAAAGCGTAAGTAATTAAATATACTAGTAAGCTAGTAAAAACTCGTACTTGATTCAGCACGAATTGTTTGGGATTCTCGACCGTACAATTACCAGCAAAAAAATATGACTTCGACAAAAATTAAACCAACTAACTGGGATGACTTAGCAGCCGAATTAGCAGGCATCGAAACGATTACTGAGCCGACTCAAGTAGCTAAGTTATCTCAGGATTATCATACCTTTAGCCCGATTCTCCAAGCCGAGTTATCAGGAAAAACCGGAGATCTGGTGGTTCGTCCTGCCAACGAAGCAGAAGTATTGCGGACAGCAGCTGTCTGCGTCAAACATCGAGTACCAGTAACAGTACGGGGTGCTGGGACTGGCAACTACGGACAATGCGTACCCCTCCAAGGGGGCGTTATCCTTGACATGACCCGAATGCAGAATATCTGTTGGGTCAAGCCAGGAGTAGCGCGAGTAGAAGCAGGGGTCAAGCTAGCTCAATTGGATAAAAAAGCTAGAGAAATTGGCTGGGAAATGCGGATGGCACCCTCAACTTATCGGACTGCCACCATTGGCGGCTTTATTGCTGGTGGTAGTGGCGGACTTGGCTCGATTAATTATGGTTTTTTAAGCGATCGCGGTAATCTCCTCGCCCTCCGAGTCATTACCCTGGAAGATGAACCGCGCATTATTGAATTAAGGGGAGAAGACGTTCAAAAAGTCAATCATGCTTGGGGCATCAATGGCATTATCACTGAGTTGGAAATCCCTTTAGGGCCAGCTTATGCTTGGGCAGATGCGATCGTTACTTTTGATAACTTGATGGCAGCTGCTCGATTTGGGCAAGCTCTAGGAGATGCAGATGGCATGATTAAAAAGCTAATTTGTATCACTGCATGGCCAATTCCCAGTTATTTAACTGCATTGCACCCTTATATTCCAGACGGAACTAATGCTGCACTCCTCATGGTGGCAGAATCCAGCCTAGAAGCATTGCAGGATCTAGTGCAAGAGTTCGGCGGCACCATCACATATCAAAAATTAGCAGCAGATAGCGGTAAAAGCGTCTATCTGTCGGAATATAGTTGGAATCACACTACTTTGCACGCCCGCACCGCCGATCCTTCTATTACCTATTTGCAAAGCATTTTTCCTCACGATAAGAGCCTCCAATTAGTCGAGCATATGTATCATCACTTTGGCAATGAAGTGATGATGCACTTGGAATTTATTCGTTTTGGTGGTGCGATCGTTCCCGCTGCATTGCAACTAGTTCGCTACACTACCAAAGAGCGACTTTATGAAATTATTCGCTATCACCAAGAAAAGGGAATTTATATCGCCGATCCTCACGTTTATATTTTGGAATTGGGTGGTAGAAAAAAAGTTGATGCCGCTCAACTCAAATTTAAAGAAATGGTCGATCCTTATGGTTTGTTAAATCCTGGGAAAATGCGGGTTAAATTGGAGGGTTAGGGGAAAGGGGAAAGGGGGAAGGATAAAAATTAATTTATTTTCCTCATCCCCCATTCTTATTGACTTTTCAGTGCAAATTTCAATGGAGAGCTAGATTTATGCAAATAACCGAATTAGAACAATTATCGTCTGCTGATGCTAAGGTGATTCTAGAACGTTTGCCAGAGCGGATTAGAACTGCACTCATTGCCCGCGCTACTGAGATTGACTACCCAATTGAGGCTATTGTCGAAATGGCGATCGCAAGTTTTTTAGATGAAAATGCGCTCGGTTTTGCTGATTGTAAACCGGAACGTGGTCAGTAGTAATGTTGTTGTAATGAGCAAGCAAGATTTTAGTTACTAAATAGTATACTATCTGCGATAGTCACTACTAATAGTTTATCGCTTGATCTAAAGATGCGATCGCACTTCTTGCATACAATTATTTACTCCCAATCTTCAATAGACAATCCTTCTACTCGAATAAATTCACCAGTATTGTGAGTTACTAAAGTTAAATTATTAGCGATCGCAATAGAAGCAATGAACAGATCGTTGTTACCGATAGGGGTTCCCAAATTGGCAAGTTGAGCGCGAATTCGTCCCGCAATCAAAGCAGCAATGCCATCAAACGGTAGGGATACAAAAACAGAAAGAAAGCGTTTTTGCGTTCTCCAAGTATCATTAGGGTTAGAGCTTTTCATTGCCCCAAAAAATAACTCTGCCTTAACAACAGAACACACTGCTATCTCTTCTAAATTTGTCGCTTGAAAGCGTCTCAATAAATTTACCGAGGCGCTTTTCAAATACCTTACGCAAACATTGGTATCTAGTAAATATTTAATGCTGACTCATCCCAATCGTCAAATACCCCTTCAGAATCGATCTCTAGGGGTTCGTCTTTTAAAGACCCGAAAGTTTCTTCAAAAAAACCAGGAGGCCAGCCTTTTCCTTGGTGTGTTTCTGTTTCTATTCCTGTCACAGGCTGAACGGTGACAGTGATTTCTAAGTCGGTATCAGCTATCCCTACAGGCACGTCTAAATGCAAGATACCATCGTCACCCACATAAGAATGTAATTTAATAGTTTGCATCAGTTTTATGTTATTTGAGG
Source organism: Leptolyngbyaceae cyanobacterium (assembly GCA_036703985.1). GTDB lineage: Bacteria > Cyanobacteriota > Cyanobacteriia > Cyanobacteriales > Aerosakkonemataceae > DATNQN01. Next base: position 52,958 of record DATNQN010000052.1, on the reverse strand, counting down.
AAGAATAACTGTAATTATTCTAGCAGCGATCGTTCTTTAAATGGAGAATCGATCGCTTAACAAACGTAATGGTGCAATTTGCTCAAAATGCAGAAGCCGATCGCTCATGATGGATTAGAACTAGTCTTTAAGGCGAGTCGATTCATCACCGCTAATGTTTGTGGCTGGGAAGGGTACTTCCGCCATTTCCAGTACCCATAGGAGGCTGCTTTTTTATAGAATCTTCTTCATTGCTCAAGGGTGGCTCAACTTCTCCAGCTATTGAGCTTAAGTTTGTAGTCATAATTACATCTGTAATAACTAGATCGCTTAATTTGCCACCACCCCCACCTATAGTGCCGCCACCTTTCAGAACATCTTCTCCTAAAGAAATGCCACCAGTGATAGTTATATTCGTAGAGAAATCCAACTTCTTACTTCCTGGCTTGTCAGTTCCACTACCTTTGTCTCGATATAACACACCTGTTATAATTACATCAGTATACAAAACACTCGACTTACTGCTGCTAACTAAACTATCAAGACCTTCTTTACCTTCTCCTCCCTCATTTATCTCTGATAAAATTTTTGTTATTTCGTTCGGATCTATCTTGTCTATTGTATCTGATATTGTTTGGTAGTTTTTTTCACAGACCTTGAGAGCATCCTTAGCGTGTTGGCTAATATTCAAATCGTCAAAAGATTCACGAGATACAATAAATTTGATTATCTCTAAACCCAATGATAAATTATCCATTTTTTACCTTTAATTTATGAAACTAATTACCAATCTACAGCCAAAACAAAATTAATATAATTCCGTTTATATTAATTTATCATCAAATGCGTCTTATTTTAAAACCTTTTTAACTTTTATATTTATTACATATTTTTTTTACATCTCTATGTTCAGTCTGTGCCTTAGAGTTGTTCTCTAAATAATCAGAGAGTTTATGGCATCCTTGCTTCAGGAGATTGTCCACATTTAACTTTAAGTTTTTATCATTATCAAAAACCAAACTCCATATTCTTACTGTTTTGTCACGACTAGCCGTAACAATTTGTTGACTATCAGAACGAAAATTTATATCATAAACAATATCTCTATGTCGCCCTATAGAGGGTAATTCTTTTTTGCTTTCAGCATCCCAGAATTTAATAGTTCCATCAGCACTAGTTGCAGTAATAAGTTTATAATTAGGACTAAATTTCACTAAGTAAGATCTGTTACTTTGATTAGTTAAAGTTTTGACAGCCCAATTTTTAGGGTTTTCTTTCCAAGTCCATATTCTAATTGTACTATCCTCACTAACTGATACAAGCATTTTACTGCTTGAGCCAAAACTGGCAGACCTTACTGATGCAGTGTGTCCTGTAAGATTAGCGATTAAAGCTCCGCCTTCTTTGTTCCAAATCTTAATCGTTCCATCATCGCTCGCTGAAGCAATTAGTTTTCCATCAGGGCTGAACTCTACACTCCAGATTCTACCTGTATGACCTTTAAGAATAGTTTTTTTAATGAGTTTTTGTGGCGAATTTACATCTATTTGCCAAAGGATTACAGTTCGATCGCTACTAGCAGAAGCCACAATTTGATTATCAGGGCTAAAACTTACATAATTCACATCTTCTTCATGTCCTTTAAGTGTAGTAATGAGAGAACCATTTTTTTTCCATAACTTTACAGTTTTATCAGCACTACCAGAGGCAATGTAGTTCCCATTTGGGCTAAAATTTACACTCCAGACTGCTTTATCGTGTTTCATAGGAGTAGGAGTGTTTAACTGTATACCACTTGGCGTCCAAAGCTTCACAGTTGTATCTGAACTACCAGACGCAATAAGTGGCTCTTTAGGACTAAAACTTGCTGTACTAACACTGAGGGTATGCCCCTCTAACCGATTACGCTCTTTTACCCAATCAAATACTGCTTTAATTTGAGTTAAAGTATCAATATTTGGTCTGCCGATCTCTTTTAACTCGTTTAACGCTTGTATACTTGCTATAGCTGCCTCAAGTTGGTTTCCATCCTTAAGGCTTTCTTGTGACCTAGTAACCAAGGCTCCAACAGCGATCGCTTCCCGTTGCTTCTTTTCTCCTTCAAGTATAGTTGCTAATAATATCAATCCAAAGGATAAGGCTGCAAGTGTCCCAACTGCTCCTACAAATTTAGTACGTTGCTTTTGCACCTTAGTTTTAGCTTCTGCTTCTCTCGCTTCCGCTTTAGCTCTTGCCTCTGCTTCTAAGGCTGTTTCTATTTTTGCTAAAGCTGCAACTCTTTCTTGTTCTGCTTTCTCAGCTTCTGCTATGGCTCTTGCTTCTGCCATTTCCCGCAGTTTACGTTCTTGCTCTAATTCCCATTGAATTTCCTTATTGCGCTTCTCCAAACTTTTTTGCAAAAAATCCTCTTCTTCAACAGGCAATCTGGGATGCGTCTTCTCTACCCACTCGGCAATTGCTACCAGTCGCGCACCCGTCAGCAATGCTTCATCAGATTTCTGATAAGTTTCTTGCCATTCGCGACAATATGCTTCTAAACGGCGTCCCAGACGAATATTTTCCCGATCTTCTTCAATCCAATTGCGTAGTAAACTCCATTCGGATAACAGTGCTTCATGAGCTACTTCTACATTATTTTCATCGGTGACGATCAAGCGCTCATTTGCCAATTTTTCAACTACTCGACGCAGTTGATCGATCGAATTTGCGATCGCTTCCAATCTCTCCCAGTGTACCCGGCGGCGCGTGACTTCCTTGCCTTCACCCAGCTGCACCAGTTCCGTAAATAGCTGACGCACGAAAGCGCGATTATCTTCCACAAACCCTTGATAAACTAAATTGGCGCGTTTTTCCAAAGCACCTTTCACGCCGCCAATTTGCTCGTAACCTTTTTTCGTGAGCAATCTTTCTGATGATTCAGATTTTTCAATGCAAACTTGCCATAACTCTTTGAGCGCGTATTGTAATAGGGGTAACGCACCCGGTTGATCGTCTACGTCATCGGCAATTTGAGATACTAATCCCTCCTCAAATTTTACCCCGTGTAACTGCGCTGGAATTTCAATTGCTTCTTCCAATCCTTCATAAGATAAAGGTGGCACCACATAAGTTGTCGGTTGAGTCCTATTAATTAATTTTGCTGCTTCTGGATAGGCTGCACATCGGTCTAAAAAATCGCCTCGAATTGCTACAATCACGCGAGTTAAGCGTTCGGAAGCCGATGCTTCTTCTGCCATTGCTTCCATAAACGCTTGTCGTTCCGCTTCGTTGTCGCAAAGGGTAAAAACTTCTTCAAATTGATCGATAAATAGGACAAACGGCTGACTCAATTGTTTGCGTCTATCCAAAATTTCTACCAATTTTCCCAACGGAAATTTACCAGGCGTAAAAGTTTCGATATCCCAATGACTGCTACTGGGAAGGCGATCGCGTTTTAAATGCGGTAACAATCCCGCTTTCACTAAAGAAGATTTCCCACTACCCGATCGTCCGATCACCGCTAGAAAACGACAAGTACTGAGGCGTTCCATTAATGCGCGAACTGCCAACTCGCGTCCGCAAAAATATTTCTCTTGCTCGAATTCAAACGGACATAATCCTCGATAGGGATTCTCGCTATTAAAAGTTACTTCTTCTTCTGGCAAAGTATCACTTAGAGGATACTCGACCAATTTAATTGAACGTCCCCAACCCATGCGAATCGGTTCGGGTAAAGTAAGCTTGAGTTGGTTGCTGCGAATATCCAATTCAGTGCTGATGTAATCAAAAAGGCGATCGCCACTGATATGTCGATTTCTCCCAACATTTTTTAAGCTTAGTCCCTCTACTAATGCTCCTGTAAAAACGCTGTATTCTTCAGTAGGAAGATTGAGCGTTAAAGAGTCTTCATAACCCCGACAAGCGGTAATTAAGTAATAGTCTCTTTGGGAACTAAACGCCGTCAAAGTTTGTTCAATCAATTGCCGTTCTAAAAAATAACCGCTTCGACAGCAATCGAGGATTAATACTAAACTACTGAGTTGAGATTCCCGAATTAAATCATTTAAACTATCAAGAGAAATTCCCCTTTGTTGCTCGCTAACTCGGTTTCTAGATTCCGTAATCTGGCAATCGGAAGCCGCTAAAAATCCTTTTTGTTTTCCCAAATTATCATAAACTGTAAAGCCATGACCACTAAAATAAATCAATGCTTCATTATTAGCCGCCTGTTCTATTAGAAAGTTTCTCAATTCTAGACCGAGTTCTTCCCCAGTCATTTTAGTAGCAAATTCAAAGTTATTTTGTTGGGCATTCCAACGAATTGGCAGCCGCTTAACCACATCAAAATCCCCGTATTCTTCTAATAATCTGGCGACTTCTGCTGCATCATTGATGGATTTTGGTAAATGGCTTAAATTTGAGCTTTGATACTCAGAAATTCCAATAACTAGAGCGTACCGAGCCATATTTTTTTATAATTTTTTAAGCTTAAATTTAAATGTAATCGATCCCATCCTTGTGCAGGATTGTTCTTAAGCACCCTAAAACAACCTTTATCTCTATACGAACCAAGCAAGGCAACCCTTACGTTCGTTTGAAAAGACAAAGATATACAAATTCAATTAACAGCAGTCCGTACAAATCCCTGAATGCTATCTTAGTGTAAGCACTTAACAACCGTCACTATTCCCACAAAACTTTACAGAAATTATACGGAAACGATACAGGAGACAGTTCATGACAGAGTTGCAGCGCTTTGGTTTTGAGGCGGAAAAGCAAGTTTACGAAGTGGAAATAGCATCTGTGCCAAACGACTTCGATCCCAGACAGTCTAAGGGAATCAAAGAAGATGCGATCGCAAAAATGGAAGAAGTTCGCCAACTGATTCGATTCTACACCGCCAATGCCGTCACTGCTTTCAAAGATTTTGGCGTAGCTGAAATTGAAGAGGTAACGCTTAAGTTTGGTTTAAAAATGGGCGGTAAAGCAGGAATTCCTTATATAACTGAAGGTTCTGCTGAAAGTAATCTTCAAATTGAAGTTAAGTGTAAATTTATTAACTCGCCAAAACCGTAATCTAAAAATGGGAATAGTGGGAATAGTTCAAAGCCTCTCTCCTTGTAGGAGAGAGGTTTGGAGAGAGGTCAAAACTGTATTTTCCCAACCAGAAATAACTATAAATAGTCGAAAAATGATAGATCAACCGAGTAGTCGAAAGGCAAAAGCCTTAGTACCAGAAGAATTATATTTCGATTATCAAAAATGCGATCGCTGGGCAATCATTGTCGGAATCTCCCAATATCAATATCAAGGTTGGAATCTCAACTATGCCGATCGAGATGCGGAAGAACTTTACAATTTACTACTAACACCCAATGGCGGCAATTTTAAACCAGAATTTATTTGTAAATTAACCAATGAACAGGCTACCACCGCCAATATTACCCGCGCACTTCGTTCTTTTCTAAAAAAGCCAGGACGAGAAGATTTAGTACTGATTTACTTTGCTTGTCATGGAACACCAGATTTCGATCGGCCCGAAAATGTTTATCTGCTAACTTACGATACCAATCCCCAAGATATCGCCGGGACTGCACTGCCAATGCGGGAAATTGACTTATCTTTAAGGGAAAATTTACACGCAGAAAAAGTGATTATTTTAGCCGATACTTGCCACAGCGCTGCGATTGGGGGAAAAATCGGTCGCAGAAGTACGATCGATGATGCAACTTTAATTAATCGCTATTTACAAGAACTTAGTCAAGCCAGGGGAGGAATTGCTTTACTCACCTCTGCGGAAGCAAATGAAGTTTCCTATGAAGATGCAAAATGGGGAGGAGGACATGGCGTATTTACTTATTATCTTTTAGAAGGAATGCGAGGTGCTGGCGATTTAGACAAAAATAACATTGTCACAGTAGGAGAATTATTTGAATACATCCGTGAAAACGTTAAACGGGAAACAAACTACAACCAACACCCGGCGATTGGAACTAATGCTTACGATCGCAATTTGCCAGTTGCCGTTGTAGATGCCAATAGTTTTGTAGAGGTGCAGAATAGCGATCGCGATCTTCCACCAATTTCTGCTTTAGAAAATAATTTGCGTTCGGCTGAAAATCCTAACATAGAGCAATACAAAGAAGCAGTTATAGCAATATGTCGCAGAGGTTATACCGTCCTTTCATCGACCGATCGATTAACACTTGAATCATTATTAAATCATCTTAATTTACCTTCAAGGGATGCCGTCACTATTGAGAACGAAGTACTTTCTAAATTTAGACAATACGAAAAAGCATTATTAGAACAAGGGCTTCAAGCTTATCCTATTAATGAAGATATTCAACAGCATCTCAATCAAATTCAACAACTGCTGGAATTAGCAGATAACGATGTGGCAGAAATCAAAAAAAATGTATTTAATTTTTTAAATTTAATTAAAAAATCGAGCAAGCTTAGTATAGGAGCAATTGTAATATTTTTAGTTGGTATAGGAGGCTTAATTTCCCTTCTTGTTAGTCTAGTATTAATGCCTGCGATACCCCATTTTATATACTTCTTACCTGTATTTATATTACCGATTCTAGCTATCTTCGGATTGGTAATTAGTGGTATGGGTATGATTGGAATAAAATCTTCTAATTACGAATCTTATATGCGGATGCGCTACGGGGAAAATTGGAAATAGCGATCGCCTCCTAACAATATACCTAGAAAATTTATAATATTAGAAAAACCTAACCCCCCAGCCCCCTTCCCTTGTAGGGAAGGGGGAGCCGGAAAGCCCCTCTCCTTGCAGGGGAGGGGTCATCTTCACAATCCATTACCAATTAAAATAAATGGTGCCCAGTAATAAGGATGGCTCAATTGATGTTGCGCCTGTGGCGCTGGACTACTATTAATAATTGCCTCAGATGCAAGACCTCGTTGCTGAGTTATTGTTGAATAGTTGCCAGCAATCAGCGCAATTTGTGCTTGACGGAGAGCTTCTGCTTTGGTGATATTTCCTCGTGACATGACACTATAAAAAGCATCCATCAACCTTTGAGTGCCACCATCATCTACTGACCATAAAGAAGCAATTGCTGCCCTCGCACCCGTGCGTTGAATTTGATAGCCAAAACCCAAAATTTCTTGCCCGTTACCCATACCGCCGACAGCAGTTTGACAAGCACTGAGAACGAATAAATCCACTTTGGGTAAAGACCAACTTTCTATATCCCGCAGCGTTATTTTTTCCCCATTACCTAATAGAATAAAAGAATTTTCCGGTTGACCAGCCACAAATTCGGCATGGGTAGCCAGATGCACGACTGAATAATCATTCATCAACAGAATGATGTCTCGGTTAAATTTCTGGTCTAAAAGTTTAGTGGTATCCGGAAGAATTGCAGCTAGATTTTCTACTTCTCGACCAGCAAAGGGCAACCCTGATAAACTAAAATTTCGTTCTCCTACTTTGAAATTATAACTACCTTGAGTGAACGCTCCTGCTAAAACTTGTAATTTTTCTTGAGGTTTAGTATTAAAATCTGTTAGGCTAGCAGCGGTAATATTATTGATACGAAAACGCTCGATCAACCATTGTTTGCCATCATATAAAGCTGCTATTGGAATATAGCGGAGTTGTCCATCAGGGGCATAAATAATTGTTTTGGCATTGGCTTGAGACAGGTCATTTTCAATTGGTTTAATCAGCAATTCATACAACTGACGAGTCGGTATTTTGGCATTAGAAATGGGATTAGTCAAAGATTTACGAACTTCTAAAATTGCTTGGTTAAGTTGTTCCCGTTTGATATTAACAGTGCGACGAATCGGCGGAGAATAAGCAGTAACTAAAATCAGTTCTAGTCGGTCATCTAAAATCAAGGGATAAAGAACAACGGCGTTTTGTTGCAGCCGTTGCAAATTATCTCGCAAGCTATTAAAATCTTTGAGATCGAGACTTTCTCCTCCCGTAACTTGTTTGAGTTGGGCGACGGCTGAATTGACGGCAGGACTTTTCAGAAATTCGGCAAATTGTTGGGTAATTTCTTGCTCGGTTTTTCTTAATTCGAGCAGACGTTTTTGTTGGTCGGGAGTGCGATTCGCAGTATTAATTTTTTCGATTTGCGTGCGTTCTTTACCGATTTGAATTGCTTTGTTAATAAGTTCTTCATAACCTTGTTTGATTTCTTGTTCGGGAGGATTATTTGGAATTCCTTGACCGGTTTGTTCGTTACCTCGCACGTTGCGAAGATAATCTTCTAGTTCTTGAACTTTTAGTAAATCGAGAACTTGTTGAGCTTCCAAGACTCGGTTTTGTTTGAGTAGGAGATCGGCTAAATTTCGGTAAGTACCTGCAACGGTTTCTGTATACGATCCCTGTTGTTCTTTTGATAATCCTTGGATATCTTTGCGAATTTCTTCTGTTATATTAACTGATTGTTTATAAAAAACAATTGCTAATTCTGGTTGATTTTGTTCCTGTAAAGTAACGCCAATATTTTTGAGAGTAATTCCTTTACCTGCTTTGTCGCCAACTTCTTCCCGAATTGCCAAAGCTTGCTGATAATATTCCCGGGCTGTTTGATGTTGTTTTAAATCAGAATAAACTTCTCCTAAATTATTAAGTACCCATCCTTCCCCAGGACGGTTGCCTACTTCTTGTAAAATGGCTAAAGCTTGTTGATAGGATTCTAAAGCTGTTTGATGTTGTCCGATTTTTTGATAAACTTTTCCTTGGTGGATGAGAGTTATTCCTTCGGTAGGGCGATCGCTCACTCCACGCGCCACAGCTAAAGCGCGATCGTAAAACTCCAACGCAGCTGGGTACTGTGCCATTTTCTCATAAGCTGACCCAATATTAATCAGCGTCGTCTCGCGCCAACTCAAATCTTGAACAATTGTCAACGCTTTTTGGTACGACTCCAAAGCAGTTGGATACTGTCCTAGCTGTTCGTAAACAGTACCGATATTATTGAGGATAGCGCCTTCAAAGTTATTCATATTCGCGTTTGGCGATCGCAATTTCATCTCTTGCACAATTGCTAAAGCTTCCTGATAAGATGTCAAAGCAGATTGATAGCGCCCCAGATTTTTGTAAACCGTACCAATACTATTAAGAGTCCGTCCTTCTTCAGCCCGATTATTTTTTTGTCTTGCTGATGCCAATAGTTCTTGATAAGCTGTTAAAGCCGCGTCATACTGTAGATTATCGTAAACTGAAGCAATGCGATCGAGAATTTCTCCTTCTGTTAAATAGCGCTTTCCTTCATCTTGACGAACAATTGCCAACGCTTGTTGATAAGATTCCAAAGCAGCTTGATGTTGTCCCAGCGCTTTATAAGCATTTCCTGTTTCAATCAAAATCTCTTCTTTTTCTGGTGCAAATACGATCGCACCTCCAGCATGATTAAAAGTAGTAACTTGTCCTGAATCAGCGCGAATTTCTATTAAATAATCCGTACCAAATCTCACACTTCTCACTAAAGTTGCTTTTGCTTGCCCCAAATTATCTACTTCTTGCCTAATCTGTAAAGCTTGGCGATATGCTTCTAAAGCAGCTTGATTTTGTCCTAATTTTTCGTAAACTAATCCCATCTGATATAAGATTTCCGCTTCCCAAGGGCGATTTTTCTGTTGGCGCACAATTGCCAAAGCTTGCTGGTAAGACTGCAAAGCAGCTTGATTATCGGTATGTATAGTCGCCAACAAAACTGCAACTTCTCCCTCCAGCTTGTTTACTTGTACAATCGTTTTTCCCTTTTCATTTTTGCCTATTTCAGTAATCAGGATCGCTTTTCCTTTCGTTACCTCTTCCTGAGCGCGATCGCCTATTTCCCGTCTTAACTCTAAAGCTTGCTGGCGATATTCTTGCGCCTTTTGAGTTTGTCCTAATTGTTCGTAAATCGCACCAATATTATTAAGAATTGCTTCTTCATCTGGCAGTTCGTAAATTACCCCAACACGACGAAAATTTTCTGCGTCCGAGCGATAAGTTTCTCTATATTGCCGTGCATTGGCTAAAGCTTGCTGGTAAGACTCTATTGCAGTCTCGTACTGCCCTAACTTTTCGTAAGCTTTGCCAATCTTACTCAGAAGAATCGGAATTTGAGGATTAATATTACTTTCTTTATTGGCAATTTGCAAAGCTTGTTGGTATGATGCCAAGGCAGTTTGATATTGTCCTAATTGTTCGTAAACTGCTCCCATTTGGGTGAGTACGATCTGTCCTTGTTTGTGATGTTCTCCTTTCGTTTCTTCTCCGATAATTGCTAAAGCTTCCTGATAAGCTTTTAATGCTGCTTGGGAATTTCCTAAAATTTGATAAATGTTGCCAATATTTGTCAGAGTTTCTTCTTCTTCGTTTTCGGCATAAATTTCAGGTTCTCTTAGTGCTGCATAAACCACTAATCCTTCTGTAATCGTAATGGGATTAGCAATCGGATCTCCCGTACCTAATGCGATCGCACCACTCGCAATTGCTTCCTCAATTTTGATATTTCCCGGTTTAACGTTGCGAGTAACATTAACGGGAATACCATCTGCGACTCGAATAGTGTAGGGAATTGGCTTTTGTTGAGCAAGTTTATCAATTTCTCTTCTAATTACTAAACTTTGTTGATAATTTTCTAAAGCAACTTGATGCTGACCTAATCTTTCATAAATTTTCCCCATTTGATTGAGGATTACCCATTCCCAAGGGCGATTTTCTTGTTGGCGAACAATCGCCAGCGCTTGTTGGTAAGATGCTAAAGCAGGTTGGTATCGTTCCTGGCGTGCGTGAGCTTCCCCACTTTGGTAGTGAATTAATCCTTCTGCTTCTAATCGGGTAACTAAAGTAAATGGATTTCTGGATGTTCGATAAGTAATGAGAGTTCCACCTTCCCAAGTTCTTGTTTCTGTTTGAACACCGATTTCTCGTCTGATTGCTAAAGCTTGTTGGCTATATTCTCGAGCGGTTTGAATTTGTCCCAGTCCGTTGTAGATTCTGCTAAGGTTGGTAAGTACGATCGCTTCTAAAGGACGATGACCAACTTCTCGTACTACAGCTAAAGCTTGCTGATAGAATTCCAGCGGCTTTTCTCTTTCTCCTCCCCATACATAAGTAAAGCCGATCCGATTGAGAATTTCCGCTTCCAATGGACGATAACCGATCTCGCGAGCGATTTTTAAAGCTGGTTCGTAATAATCCAAGGAAACATATCTGTTTTGCCTGATGGGGTCGATTTTGGCATCATAAGCTCTACCAAGATTTAATAAAACAGTTGCTTCTCCCGCACGATTGCCGATTTCGCGCATAATGGCTAAAGCGCGATCGTAAAACTTGATGCCATCTTCTCTTTTGTCTAGTGTCATGTAACTAATGCCAAGTCCGTTGAGACTCCATCCTTCCCCAGCGCGATCGCCAATTTCGCGCATAATAACTAAAGCTTGTTCGTAAGATTTGATAGCATCTTGGTAAGGTTTCAAGTCTTGATTGCCATCCTCAAAAGCATTTCGGTATCTTTTTGAGTAGATGTAAGTATTTCCCAAACCAATCAAAGTTGCTGCTTCCCCATCTCGATCTTTCACTTCTCGTTGAATCGATAAAGCTTGCTGGTAAAATTTGAGAGCATTTTCATATTGTCCTTGGTTTTCGTACACTGACGCGATGTTATGAAGAGTTGCACCTTCTCCCGCACGGTTGCTTAACTCCCGCATAATGACTAAAGCTGATTCGTGATGTCTCAGGGCAGTGGGAAATTGTCCCAAATGGCGATAAACTTCTCCTAGCTTGTTAAGGCTTTCTGCTTCACCTGTGCGTTCTTTGATTTCGCGATAATTTCTTAAAGCTTGTTGAAAAGACGCTAACGCCGCTTGAAATTGGCTGGTGTCAAGTTGCTTTTTACCTTGCTCAAACAGTTGATCTGCTTTCGCTTTCCCAGGATTTGAAGTTTGCGCTAATACCGAGGAATTTGGGTGCTTCGATTCTAAAGCAGCCCCTGAAGTCAAGCGCAGGATTGACAATCCACTATCAATTGAAAGAGTAGCGAAGAAAGTAGCAAGTACAGTGAGGTGAATTTGTTTAGGTTGCATTGGGAAAATCCCCCATTCTCTGAGCAGTGGATTGTTTTTACTAACATAGCCCTGAAGTTTGGCATCCACCAGGTTTAACCGCACCTCCCTACAGCGCTTGTCAAGTTAGGCTACACCTTGAATAGCAAGGTTTACAAACCATTTCCAATCAAAATAAAAGGAGCCCAATAATAAGGGTGACTCAGTTGGTTGCTCACAGGAGGCGGTAAACTACTGTGATTGCGTTGCTCAACCGCAATACCCCGTGGCTGACCAATCGTGGCATAATTACCAGTAATCAATGCCACCTGCCCTTGACGCAGCGCCTCAGCTTTCGTAACATTCCCCTTAGTCAAGACAGCATAAAAAGCATCCATCAACGCTTGCGTACCCCCATCATCCACCGACCACAAAGAGGCAATCGCCGCCCGCGCACCCGTGCGTTGCATTTGATAGCCAAAACCCAAAATTTCCTGTCCGTTCCCCATCCCACCCACCGCCGTTCTGCAAGCACTCAGAACAATTAAATCAACTTTCGGTAACGACCAATTTTCCACATCTCTTAGTGTTGCTCTGTCGCCATTTCCAAATAAAATAAAAGAATCTTCTGGTTGACCAACTACAAATTCTGCATGAGTCGCCAGATGCACAACCGAATAGTCATTCATCAACAAAATAATATCTTTGTTAAATTCGTTATTCAACCGTTTAGTTGTCCCTGGAACAATCGCCGCTAAATTTTCCACCTCTCGACCCGCAAAGGGTAACCCTGAAAAGGAAAAATTTTGTTCTCCTACTTGGAAACTATAATTACCTTGCGTAAAAGCGCCTGCTAAAACTTGTAACTTACCTTGCGGTTTTGTATGGAAATCAGTCAAGCTAGCCGCCGTAATATTATTAATCCTAAACCGTTCCACTAGCCATTGTTTCCCATCATATAAAGCGGCAAGTGGAATATAGCGTAACTGTCCATCTGGGGCATAAATAATAGTTTTAGCATCCGCTTGCGCCAAGTCATTTTCTATCGGTTTAATTAATAAATTATAAAGTTGATTGGCAGCAGTTTTCGGGTTTGATGTGCGGTCAGTTATCGCGGCACGCGCTGCTACAATTGCTTGGTTGAGTTCTTCCCGTTTGACGGCAACCGTGCGGCGAATGGGGGGTGAATAAGGCGTGACTAAAATTAGTTCTAAGCGGTCTTCTAAAATTAAAGGATAGAGAACGACTGCGTTTTGTTGCAGTTTTTGGAGATTATCTCGCAAGCTATTAAAGTTTTGAAGATTGAGAGTTTCTCCTCCGGTGGTTTGTCTGAGTTGGGCGATGGCTGAATTGACGGCGGGACTTTTGAGAAATTCGCTAAATTGTTTAGTAATTTCTTGCTCGGTTTTCCTTAGTTCGAGGATTTGTTGTTGCTGGGCAGGAGTACGGTTGGCTGGGGGAATTTTTTCGAGTTGGGCGAGTTCTTTACCGAGTTTAATTGCTTGGTTGATGATTTCTTCATAGCCTTGTTTGATTTGTTGTTCTGGTGGATTATTTGGGATTCCTTGCAGGGTTTGTTCGTTGGCACGCACTTTGCGGAGATAATCTTCTAGTTCTTGAACTTTCAGTAAATCTAGAACTTGTTGGGCTTCCAGGATGCGGTCTTGTTTTAATAGGAGGTCGGCTAAATGGCGATAATCGTCAGCAACAGTTTCTGTATAAGATTGCTGGAATTCTTTGGGAAGTCCCTTAATATTATTGCGAATTGCTTCTCTGGCGTTGACTGATTGTTTAAAGAAAACAATCGCTAATTCTGGCTGGTTCTGTTTTTCTAGTAAGTAACCAATGTTTTTGAGAACGTTTCCTTCATCGTCTTTGTCACCAAATGCTTGAGTAATTATTAAGGATTGCTGATAGAAATTCCAAGCTAATTCGTACTTTCCTTGCTCAAAGTATACTTTGCCAATATTGCCGATCATTACTGCTTCCGATCGCTTGTAACCAAGTGGTTTGAAAATGGTTAAAGCTTTCTGCAAGAACTCTAGGGCTAATTCATACTTACCTTGCTTGAGGTAAACAACCCCAATATCGTGGAGTGCTAATGCTTCCAGGGTTTTTTTGTCTGTTTTGTTAAGAACTGTTTTGAGGAGCGCTAAGGCTTCCTGATAGAACTTCAAGGCTAATTCGTATTTTCCTAGTTTGGAGTGAATGCCCCCTATCGATATAAGACTTCTCGCTTCACCCCCGATGTCCCAATCCTGCCCGGTAGATAATGAGGGTGTTTTGGCCATTTTTAAGGCTTTCTCATAAGACTTCAAAGCCAGTTCGTACTGTCCTAGCGCCTGGTAAAGTCTCCCCGTGTTGTACAGCATTACCGCCCATACCTCCGTCAAATAGCCTGTAGGAATCGCTAAGGATTGCTGATAGGAATTCAAGGCTAATTCATACTCTCCCTGGTTGGTGTAAGCTATGCCAATTCGATTGAGAGTTAACCCTTCCCCATACATCTGACCAAGTTTTCTCTGAATGACTAGGGCTTGCTGAAATTTCTCGATCGCTTCTCGATATTGATTTCGATCGAGTAGTCGATCGCCTAGATCGTTGTAACTTCTCCCCATCATATTTAGGGTTTCTTGTTGTTCATTGCCATCGCCCACTTCCCGTCGAATTGGCAAAGCTTGATGGAAGTAATCCAATGCCTGCTCATATTCTTCCTTTTTGTAGTAAACATATCCAATGTTGAAGAGGGTTTTCCCAACGCTTGCTCTGTCACTTATTTCTTGATAAATCAATAAAGCTTCTTGGAATTTCCTGATAGCTCTTTCATATCTATCCTTAGCATTCAGATAATCACCTTCTCTAAACAGGCGATCCGCAATAGCTTTTCTATCTCGATTTGTTTGCGACTGTGCGACTAAAGGTGAGAGATTTAAGATCGGTGGTAATAAGGAAGAAGTTACTGAAAGCAGCAGAGTGACAAAGCTGAGGCTGACTAGATGCAAACGCACGATCGAGTCCTCCATCAAGAGAAGGTACAGATTGCTGTCAATTTGGCATATTTCTCATCGATCTTGAGGATATGCGTTATCTTTTTTAACTATATTGAAGGCAAGATTCTTAAATGCGTAGGTTAAATGGTGCGTTAGCGACAGCGTAACGCACCCTACTTAATATTATGGGGAGTTGATCAACCATGAAATCAACTAGGGCAGTTGCTCTGATAATCAGTGCGTGGGCAATTAGTGGCTTGGGATGGGGAGTCACTCAAGCTGCCGCACCTAATCAGAGAAATTCTTTTAAAGAGTGGTGTCTCCAACAAGCCAGTTTGTCAGCCGACGCGAGAATTACAGTAGAGGTGTTGTTAGCAGAAGCAGGGACAAATGATTGCGAACTTGCGGCCAAGAAGCTGTTAAGTCTCACTAAAATTTACCTCATCCAGAAAGGAATCAGCGATTTGAATCCCTTGTCAGAATTGACAAACTTGGAGGAGCTTTACCTTGGTAGCAATCGAATTGCTGATGTCAGCCCTATAAAAGGATTTACAAAGCTGAAAAAACTTGACCTCAACGACAACCAAATTGCTGATGTTCACCTTCTGGCAGAAGTAAAAAACCTGGAGTCGCTTTCTCTCGATCGCAACAAAATTGTAGATATCCGCCCTCTAGCAGAACTTACGAACCTTAAGTCGCTTGGACTTTACAATAACCAAATTACGGATGTCAAGCCACTAGCAGGACTCAAAAACCTGAATTGGCTCGATCTCGATAACAATCCAATTGCAGATATCAGCCCTCTATCGGGACTCACAAATTTAACTGGACTTGACCTAAAAGGCAACCAAATCACAGATATCAGCCCTCTATCGGGACTCACAAACCTAACTAACCTTGACCTTGAAGGTAACCAAATCAGAGATATCAGCCCTATAGCAGAACTCACAAACCTGACTAAGCTTTACCTCGAAGACAACCAGATTGCAGATATCAGCCCTCTAGCAAAACTTATAAAACTGACTACACTCGATCTCACCTTCAATCAAATCAGGGATGTCAGTTCTCTAGCAAGATTCTCGAATCTCACTTGGCTTAACCTTCAATTCAACCAAATCAGAGATGTCAGCCCTCTGGCAGGATTAAAAAAACTGGAACAGCTTTACCTCGAAGATAACCAAATCAAAGATGTCAGCCCATTAGCAGGACTGACAAACCTAAAGCAGCTTGACCTTCCATTTAACCAAATCAGAGATGTTAGCTCTTTAGCAGGACTGACAAATCTGAAGCGGCTTAACCTTGAAAGCAATCAAGTAGATGTTAGCTCTCTAGCAGGGCTAAAAAACGTGGATTCGCTTAATCTTAACAACAACCAAATTACAAATATCAGCTCTCTAGCAGGACTGACAAATTTAACAGGGCTTAACCTTGAAGGCAACCAAATTACAGATATCAGTTCTCTCGCAGGACTAACAAATTTAACAGGGCTTAACCTTGAAGGCAATCAAATTACAGATGTTAGCCTTCTGGAAAAATTAACAAACCTGAAGTTCCTTGACCTTGAAGGCAATCAAATCAAGGATGTTAGTCCTCTGGCAGGAATGACAAACCTAATTAACCTTGACCTTGAAGGCAATCAAGTCAAAGATGTCCGTCCTCTGGCAGGACTAAAAAGCCTGATGGTGCTTAATCTACGCTTCAATCCAGTTGCAGATATCAGTCCTCTAGCAGCACTGACAAAGCTGAGCGATTTGCACCTAGCAGAAAATAGCATAGCGCGGCAAAATTGCCCAGCCAGACGCCCAGATATTTGCCAGTTTTGAGAAATTTCTATCTAACGCTCTTTCATCACTCTCTCTAGAGAAAACCCCATTAATCCTTGCTACACAAGACTTTCAGCCAAAAAAGATTTTTAGGAATAATATTAGAAAATAAAGCTCCAAACCCAGTTCCAGTCTCTCTTGCTTCTTCTCTTTCCCTTTCCCCCTACCCCTAACTATAACAATGATCGAAATTGACGGTTCTTATGGAGAAGGAGGCGGACAAGTACTCCGCACCTCAGTTAGTCTTTCCGCCATTACTGGCGAAGCAATTCGCATTCAAAATATTCGCGCCGGACGCCCCAAACCTGGACTAGCAGCGCAACATCTCACTTCTGTGAGAGCAGCAGCCACTATTTGTCAATCCGAACTACGGGGGGATAAACTCGGTTCGCAAATGCTGGAATTTATCCCCAGCAGTCCCGTAAAAGCAGGGAATTACACTTTTGATGTTTCCGATGCGCGAGAAGGCGGTTCGGCTGGTACGATTACCCTGGTATTGCAAACCATCTTATTGCCTTTGGCGTTAGCAACGGGAAATTCTCAGGTAACTTTGCGGGGTGGAACTCACGTTGCTTTTAGTCCACCATTTACTTATATCGAAGAAGTATATTTACCGATGATCGGTCGAATGGGCGTGCAAGCTTCCGCCAGTTTAAAGGCTTGGGGTTGGTATCCCAAAGGCGGTGGAGAAGTGGAGTTGCAGGTAAATGGTGGTCATCAATTAAGAGGAATTAATTTATTAGAACGGGGGAGTTTGCAACAACTGCGGGGTGTGGCGATAGTAACTCAACTACCTTCCCATATTCCGAATCGAATGGCTTTGCGGGCAGAGAATTTTTTACAAGAAGAAGCGAATTTAAAAGCGAAGATAACACCTTTGCGAAAGAGAGGAATCGGACAAGGTGCGGGAATTTTCTTAACGGCTGAATATCAAAATAATTTAGCTGGTTTTAGTGCAGTTGGGCGTCCGGGTTTACCATCGGAAAAAGTGGCGGAAATGGCTTGTGAGGAATTTTTGGATTTTCATGAAAAGGTAGCGCCAGTTGATGTGCATTTGGCAGACCAATTATTGTTGCCTGCGGCTTTGGCATCGGAAAATAGTCAATATCGAGTTGCGGAAATTAGCCAGCATTTAACTACTAATGCTTGGGTAATCCAAAAATTTGGTTTAGCGCAGATCAATATAGATAAAACTGAAAAGATAGTAGTAGTAAATAAGCTGTAGGGTAATATCTTGTCCGGAACAAATTGCACTCTTATCTGCGTGCATCTGCGTACACCTAGTTTTTATTTGCGGTAAAAATTTAATCTCCGATTCCCAACAGACAATTTCCAAAAGCACTCTTACTCATCCAAATTTTCCCAATCAACGAGGAAGTCAGATGTACGATTATTGCTAAATATTCTGCCAGAGCCGATCGCAAACCAGCTAAAAGAAAATCCCGCTGCGCTCGCCGAACAATTCAACGAAGTTACAATACTATTTGCCGATATTGTTGGCTTTACGCCTCTATCGGCTCGCTAAAAACCGATTGAAATTGTTAATTTACTCAATGAGATTTTTTCTACTTTTGACGCGCTGGCTCAACACTTTGGGCTAGAAAAAATCAAGACGATCGGCGATGCCTACATGGTAGCTGCTGGGCTACCCATTCCAAGAGCCGATCGTGCCGAAGCGATCGCAAATATGGCACTGGCAATGCAAGCTGCGATCGATCGCTTCCAAATCGAACGAGGAGAAAACATTCAAATTCGCATCGGCATTAATACAGGCATTGTCATCGCTGGCGTCATCGGCACCAAGAAATTTATCTATGACTTGTGGGGAGATGCCGTCAATATTGCTTCGCGCATGGAATCTTCCGGTGAAGCAGGAAGTATTCAAGTGACAAAAGCCACCTACGAGCAAATTAAGGATAAGTATGTCTTTCAGAAGCGCGGAGCCATTAAAGTCAAAGGAAAAGGAGAAATGATAACCTATTGGCTGGTTGGCTCTCAGACAAGCTAGAAATTAACACAATTTATCTTCGATTTAATCGTGATTAGTGTAGGCTTTAGTAGAGAGTTTAAATACCCCATCTGCACCTTGATAACTGATAAATAATTCTCATTCAATGATTTAATTAAATACGCCAAAAAACAGCAGGTTACCCTCAGGAAAAAACCTTTTAAGAGAACCTGCTGTAAATGATAAACTAACCTGTTTTTAGGACAAGTTTTCCACCTGCTTTTCAGAGTGCTTTTTATTATGGAAACGAATCCCTAAAAAAATGTCATAAACAAAACTCCAAAAGTCTTTGCCCTCGAAAAGCCCCAAAGTTTGGTGGCAACCTTTAGCATCTAAAAGAGGCTGAGTAGCCCGATAAGCTTTCTGGTAGTTATACCAGGGAATTGAAGGCCACAAATGATGAATTAGGTGATAATTTTGGCCGAGAATCAGGATATTCAAAATAGGGCTAGGATAAACTCTGGCATTTTTCCAGCGATCCCGCTCTTTAAACGGTCTGTGAGGTAAATAATCAAAAAATAGCCCCAAAGCTAACCCCACTACCAAAGCAGGGCAGAACCAAAAATTGAGAACGTAGCCCAAAAAGTCATATTGACAGGAAATATAGACAATGGAGGCTACGAACAAGCGGCTTAAAAACCATTCCAGTAATTCATACTTACGCCACAGACGGCGTTTAAAGAAAAATATCTCGTGATAAAAAAACCGGGCTGCAATCAACCAAAGTGGCCCACCAGTGGAAACAAAATGATCGG
Organism: Leptolyngbyaceae cyanobacterium; assembly: GCA_036703985.1. GTDB lineage: Bacteria > Cyanobacteriota > Cyanobacteriia > Cyanobacteriales > Aerosakkonemataceae > DATNQN01. The sequence continues at coordinate 33,400 of DATNQN010000052.1, read as the reverse complement.
GGTCATTTTCAGGGTCATTGACATGAGCGTGATGCTGCATATGAACCCGCGTAAACACCGGAAAAGCAAAACCTAACATCAGCGCACTGCCATGCCCTAACATAGCATTGACTACGCGATCGCGATGCGCCGCATTATGAGACGCATCGTGAATCACCGTTCCTGCCATGTGCAAAGCAATCACGTTCAGGACAAAACAGCACCAATCTGGCCACTCCCACCGCCAGTAACCGCAAGTGGAAATTACGATGACCACGAATGCGGCGATAAACATAAGTAGCGTGGGATTAAAATCGCCGGGAGGCCCCAACAACTCCCTCGGTACTGTCAGCGGCTTATCTGCCTCCGACATCAGTATCTTTACTCCTGTTAACTACCATCGCGTAGTATACGATACTTATTCACTTTTCTCATAGCCTTACCAGTCAAAGCTTTGAAGGTTTCTGGCTTACAACAAAGCGACTTCACTTATTTAAAACTTACTCAACCTTTTAATATACATCATATAATGTCTCCGGTATGCTCGAGAATCATCGCTTGGCTAGTGCAATTGCTGATTCTGGCGTTGATTTTTATTGATTTAAATGACACTTAAGCTACAAAGCTAATTGGTATGGAGCAACAGCGATCGAATTTGACAGATTTTACCCCAGTTCGCAACTTTGTAGCTGTTGTCAGCACGAATATTTAAATATGCTAACTGCGGCGTTAAATTAGATCGTGATTTGAACGCCAGCCTGAATTTGGAGTGCTGGCATCCAGATATAAATTATCCAAAACTGCTAGCGCTGCAAGCCTTGCCTGTGGAGAATCACACCAACTTAACGGCATTGCTGTTAATGATTCTGCAAGACAGAAAGAGAACTTTAATTTGACGAATCAACCCTCTAGGTCTGATGCGTAAGTTTAAGTAAGTTTCTCGGAGCAGTTGTGGACTATACTATAGGTTGGTAGCTACCAAGCCAACTTTATTCCATCATGCTGCGGTTTAAGTACTCATCACTGATTGACGCACCTGTTGAAGTAGTCTGGAATTTTCATGAAAGATCGGATATTTTGCAAATACTTACACCACCTTGGCAACCAGTGGAAATAATTCGCCGAGAGGGTGGACTTGATGTGGGTGCTATTTCGGAATTTCGCCTTTTACTGGGGCCATTTCCTATCAAATGGTTGGCACGTCACACTGAATGCCAAAAGTACCGACTTTTCACGGATAAACAAATTTATGGCCCGATGGAAAATTGGGTACATCAGCATTTATTTGCCCAAGAAAATGGCAAAACTAGGTTAACAGACACGATCGATTTTGAATTGCCTGGAGGATGGATTGCTGAATTAATAATAGGTTGGTGGGTGCAGCAGAGATTAGGAGATATGTTTCGCTATCGTCACGAAGTAACGAAACGGGAATGTGAAAAATAATTAAAAATAAAAGAGTTAAATAGATGGAAACAACAGGAGAGTATTTCTGCGCTTTTTGCGGAGAATCGAATTTAACATTTGTTGATTTTAGTGCCGGAGGACAGCAATCTTATGTAGAGGATTGTCAAGTTTGCTGTCATCCTAACATTTTATATGTAAGGGTTGATGAAGAAACTCTTGACATTGAAATAGATAGCGAGTATGAAGGATAATTTTGACAAGATTATCAATTATTAATCAATAAAATCCGGAATAATTAAAAATAAGATAGGATGATATAGATATACCTTAGATTCCTAATTCTTTCATTTCTTGTGAAGGTTATCTATGTCATTTCCCAAAGATAAACTAAATCTAAAATCCGCAATGTCATTGGCGTTAATTGGAATTAGTGCCTGCTTATTTTTAGCTCCAAAACAAGATGCCGTGGCTACTAATAGAACGGCATCTGTTGTGGCAGAACGGACAACAGTTAATTCAGAATTCTTAATCGCCCAACAGAATCGCACTAGACGCATTCAGTTTGCTCGCGGTACGAGTTCGGCAGTTGTAGAAGATGCGGTAGTACGAGGCACGAGAGATACTTATCTGCTTGGTGCTCGCGCCCGCCAACGAATGACCGTCAGTATTTCCTCCGTCGAGCAGAATGCGGTTTTTGATGTGGTTGCTCCCAATGGGCGGGTGATTAAGCAAGAAGCTACCAGCTTTAGTGGTGCGTTACCTGCCACAGGCGACTACCGAATTGTCGTGGGAGGAACGAGAGGAAATGCAACTTATAAGTTGCAAGTTTCAATTAGATAATAGATTTTTGGGTTAATAATTTTTGATTGCTCGTTCCATTTCCCGCTTATCCTGGCGTTTCTTTAAGTCTTCCCGTTTATCGTGAAGCTTTTTACCTTTGCCAAGTCCGACGCTAATTTTAACCAGTCCTTTCTTCAAATACATTTTTAAAGGTACTAAGGTTAAGCCTTTTTGTTCGACTTTACCAATTAGCTTGCGGATTTCTTCCTTATGGAGTAGGAGCTTGCGGGTGCGAAGGGGTTCGTGGTTAAAATACTGGCTGGCGGTTGAATGGGGTGAAACGTGAACGTTCAGCAGCCAAGCCTCTCCATTGCGGATTAAGACGTAACCATCTCGCAGGTTAACTCGCCCATCGCGAATAGACTTTACTTCTGTCCCCTTCAATTCAATGCCAGCCTCGTATGTCTCTAGTATTTCGTAGAGGTAACGGGCTTGGCGATTGTCGCTAACTATTTTAATTCCTGTACTTTTTTCGCTCATACTTGCCACTTTAGCGCCAAATTCAAGCTCTGTGGCACTTAAGCCGAGATTTTGTTGGGGAGTTATTGTAAAGTTTTATGTTGCACTTGACATTTCCCCGAAAAACCGTAACAATAGATACAGAAATAAATCGTTCATCTCTTCAGGTAAAGCGCCAAACAGATGGTTAGATGCTTGGGGAGACGGAAGTAGGGAATTATATCCCGAAGGAACGCGCCTCATTTCACTACGATTCTGATTAGAGGCGAATACCATGAAACTTAATTACAGAGGCGTTAGCTACGAGTACAATCAACCTGAAATAGAAGTAACTGAAGAACAAGTTGCTGGTAAATATCGTGGCTTAGATTGGAGATTCCGCAATCTGAAAAAAGCTCCTGTGGTGCCACAAACGGTGAATCTTAAGTACCGGGGTGTTGCTTATCAAACTGGAGGAACTCCAGAGGTAACTACTGCACCTGTGAAGAAGCCTGTTGTTTCTACTGAAGAAAAAGCTCGTTCTTTGATGATGGCGCATCAGCGGTTAATTAAAAATCGCCAGCAGTCTATTTTGAGTCGTTCTGCGAAAGAAGTGGGATTGGCGGCTAACGTTTCGGAATATTGGAACCGCATTCAAGGAAAGATTCATCCGACTTTTCGGGTAAATTACGATCGCAGTCATGCAGCGTTAAGTTAAAACACCAGTTTGCTACTTTTACCTGATTCATGAGGGCACCTCCATTTTGATGGGGGTGTTTTTTTTTGGTAGGGAAAAGGGAAAGGACTATGAGCGATTTGCTGAAGCTTTTAATTTCTCTATAAAATTTGACATTTGAGTGACTAACCACTGTTTTTCACTTTCGGTTAAATTTGACCCAAAGGTGTATTGTTGTACGCCTTCCCAGATAACGCAGCTAGTTGTTTTGCTGCCATCTGAATCTACATTAATTTTTATTTCGACAAGTTCGATATCTTCAGTAGCCAAAATTCTTTGACCTTTGTAGTAAAGTCCTCGGGAAGATAACCGACAGTGGTTGGAATCAATCTCTATATATTCTCGACGAAAGACAAATTTATCTAGTATAGGCAAGATAACAATTAGATAAGGAACAAAATAAAGTAACAGGGTCACTATTTTTCCAATTATTAAAGAGGAACCTGCCGCCAATATTATCTGTAGAGAATCAAAAAGAATACCCAATAAAGGAATGGCGAACAAGTTATACGCAAAAATGAAAATGATTGACGCACATGATGGAGCGATTAACATCCATCCTCTAGGGGGTAACATCTCGAATCGGAAAGTTTTATTTGTTTTTTTGAGAATGATGCGACTGCCAGCAGGTGGCGGAACTTCTACGAACTGATTTTTGTTGGTTTTTTCTATATTTTTACGATCGCTAATTGGTTGCGATCGCATTTTCTTAACAGTAGGAGTAATCTGCACTTTTCCTTGTAATGCTGCTAAAGCTTCAGTAGCAGAAATAAATCGGTCTTCCACTAATGGTTCGAGTATTTTCTCTAACCAATCAGCAAACTGATGCGATATATTTACTTGAGAACGGAAGTCAATCTTCATCCGACGCTGCGGCAATTCATCCGGCCATTTTTTGGTCAATAAAAATAGTAAAGTTGCGCCCAAACTATACAAATCCGAGGCAGGTACAACTTTTCCTCTCAACTGTTCTGGTGGCATAAAGCCTAAAGTACCGACAAATGTACCGCTACGACTAATCGTATAGCGATAAACATCTTGCACTGCTCCAAAATCTACTAAAAATATTCGTCCATCTCGTCGTAAAATGATATTTTGTGGCTTGATATCTCGGTGAATTACTGGCGGCATCAAAGAGTGCAAATATTTAAGAATGGTTAAAACTTGTAGGGCAATTCGTTTTGCTTTTGCTTCATCAACCTGCCAACCCTTTTGGACTAAATTTGCTAAGGAATCACCGCCAATTAATTCTTGCACCAGGTAAAATCGGCGGTCATTATCATTATCTACGTGGAAGTAGTTGAGGTATTTGGGAATCTGAGGATAGTGGAGATTGGCTAAAACTCTCGCCTCTCGTTCAAATAATTCTAAAACTTTCCAGTCTTCCATCTGGCGAAGGGATACTGCTTTGATCGCTACTCGTTTGTAGTTAGTGAGGTCTTCCGCTTCATAGGTCGTGCCGATTCCGCCTTGTCCTAAGCGAGTGACAATTCGATAGCGATCGGCAATAATATCTTCTGGTTGATGTAAGCTTTCCATCTATTTTACCCTAATTTAATCTAAGGCAACCTAAGGTTTCTTATTAAGATTTTATTTGCCGCAAAAAATCTTGAATTTCTGCTACAAGCCAATTTTGTTCTACTATAGTTATTTTGGTTCCAAAATAACAAAAATTTATACCATCTGAAATCAGGCACTTAGTAATTTTCTGGCCTTGAGAATTCAACTTAGTTTCTACTTCGATTTTCTTGATATCTGTTATCTTGATTTTATTATTGCCCCAAAAGCAAAGAAATTTCCACCGACAGTAAAAAAATTTATCATTTATTTCTAAATAGTAATCTGGATTACTTTTCACCCAGAAAAAAATTAAAAATCCTACCGTAAAAATAGGGCTAGAAGTTGTTAACCATAAGATGATATTTATGATACTCATACTATTATAATAAAATAGGATTAAGCAAACCGGAATTAATCCCAAAAGAACTTGCCAGTATATATTACCGGGAATCTTGATTAGCAAACTTTTATTAGTTCTTTGGTAAAAAATAGCACTACCTTTTGGCTGCTTCCGCTTTGGCATCACCAACTGGGTAGGCTCTTGGATACTGCGTAGTTCTTCCAGAGCAACGCTTGCAGATGGAAATCTATCTTCTATAGCTGGTTCTAATATTTTCTCCAACCAATCAGCAAATTCATTTGATATTTGGACTTGAGAGCGGAAATCAATTTTCATACGATTTTGGGGCAAATCATCTGGAGATTTATGAGTTAGTAAAAACAGCAATGTTGCTCCCAAACTATACAAATCCGATGCCGCACCCACTTGTCCTCTAAATTGTTCTAATGGCATATAACCTAAAGTTCCGACAAAGGTACTGCCACGGCTGACGGTGTGACGATAAACATCTTGCACTGCGCCGAAATCTACTAAAAATATTTGCCCATCTTGGCGCATGATGATGTTTTGCGGCTTAATATCGCGATGAATAACTGGCGGTTTCAGAGAGTGTAGATAGTCGAGAATTGTTAAAACTTGACTGGCAATATGCTTAACTTTTGATTCTTCAGCGTGCCAATTTTTTTGTACTAAGTCTGCTAATGAGGAACCGCCAACTAATTCTTGTACGAGGTAGAAGCGGCGGTCATTAGGTGTGTCTTCGTGGAAGTAGTTGAGGTATTTAGGAATAGCCGGGTGATGGAGATTGGCGAGTACTTTGGCTTCTCGTTCAAATAGTTCTAAAACTTTCCATTCTGTAATGTTGCGTAGAGATAATACTTTAATTGCTACTCGCTGATAGTTGGTGAGGTCTTCGGCTTCATAAGTCGTGCCGATTCCGCCTTGTCCCAATGGTGTAACAATTCGATACCTTTGGGCAATAATGTCTTCTGGTTGGTGTAGCGTTTCCATAAGGTGGCGATGCTAATGTCTTACTCTTTCCTAACACAAGTGCAAAAGTACGTAATGGATAATTGGTAAGATACTGTAAGGATTTGAAAGACTAAATGTAAAGGAATATTTATGAGTTTAAAGTTTTATGATTTATTGTTGCATCGTTGTCGTTTGAAGGATGGGGAAGTTGATATTGGGATTGCGGATGGTAAAATTAGCGCGATCGCACCTCATCTAAGTGAACCCGCACAATTAGAAATAGATATCCAAGGAAAATTAGTCAGTCCGCCATTTGTAGAATCTCACATTCATTTAGATTCAGCTTTAACGGCGGGAGAACCGCGATGGAATCAAAGCGGCACTTTATTTGAAGGAATCGAAATTTGGCGAGAACGCAAACAAAGTTTAACCTTGGAAGATGTGAAAGAAAGGGCGCTAAAAACTCTTAAGTTACAAGCCTCCCAAGGTGTGTTGTTCGTGCGTTCTCACGCAGATGTGAGCGAATCTAGTTTAACGGCGCTGCAAGGTTTGTTGGCAGTGCGAGAATTAGTGAAAGATTGGATGACTTTGCAGGTAGTGGCTTTTCCCCAAGATGGCATTTACGGACATTCTAAAAATGAAGAATTACTGGAAGAAGCATTAAAGTTAGGTGCAGATGTGGTGGGGGGAATTCCGCATTATGAATTTACCCGCGAAGATGGGGTAAAATCGGTGCATCGGATATTTGAATTAGCTGAAAAATATGATCGATTAATTGATATTCATTGCGATGAAATAGATGATGAGCAATCGCGCTTTTTAGAAGTGGTGGCAGCGGGTGCAATTCGTACTGGTTTGAATGAAAAAGTAACTGCCAGCCACACTACAGCATTTGGTTCTTATAATAATGCTTATGCTGGTAAATTAATGGGCTTTTTACAACGAGCGAAAATCAATTTTATTGCTAATCCTTTAATCAATATAACGCTGCAAGGACGGACTGATACTTATCCCAAACGGCGAGGCGTGACGCGGGTGAAAGAGTTGTGGCAAGCAGGACTTAACGTGAGTTTGGGTCATGATTGCATCCAAGACCCCTGGTATAGTTTGGGAACAGGAAATATGTTGGATGTGGCGCACATGGCGGTTCACGTTTGTCAGATGACGGGGATGGCTGAAATTGATGCTTGTTTCGATATGGTGACGACGCATGGAGCTAAAACTTTGCATCTAGAAGATAAATATGGTATTGAAGTGGGTAAACCTGCTAATTTAATTGTTTTGGATGCTGATAATACTTTTGATGCGATTCGCCGTCGCGCTACGGTGCTTTATGTAATTTCTCAAGGAAAATTATTAGGTGAAGGGTGAAGGGTGAAGGATGAAGGATGAAGGAATTAGATAATTAACTAATAATTAACTTATCTATCTTCATATTGTCTTTCCCCTATCTCCCCATCTCCCCATCTCCCCATCTCTCCTTTAGCGACTAGCACGATTACCATTTAATTTTGACTTGGCAATCTTCTCAGCCTCTGCTTTGATTCGCTGTTTTTTCTGATATTCGGCAATTTTGGCTTTGACTTGAGCATAGCCGGGAGCTTGAGGAGAAACTTTTTCTAGATGCTTTAAAGCCCCAGTAAAATCACGCACTTCAGCCCTTTTATAAGCTTGTTGCAGCAATTTATAAACGTCTTCTTTACTTTGTTGAAGAGTTGGTTTTTCTCTGTTTTGCCAAAAGCAGATATAGGGAATTTCACATACTTTTTTAGCTCCTTCTTCCCACTGTACTTGGTTAATTATTTGCTCGACTTCTTTAAATTGGCTGGGATTGGGTTGGGATATATAAAATAATCCCCCTGCCATCACCATTGCATTGACGGCAATCCCAACTCCCAATGCTGCTAGTGCAGCCGGGATTTTAGGAAGTTTAAAACCACGTTTGTTTTTTTGGGGTTGGTTTGCTTCTTCTGAATCAAAATTAGCATCATAGATTGGGGTGGGAGATGGCACTAATGGTAAGGATTCTAGAGGTGATAATTCAGCTAATGAATCTTCCTCTAAATCCGCGTTTTCTGGCGCATTTTCACGGCTGAATTCCGATTCTTCTGCAAACGGGTTTAACTGTATTTCTGGCATTTGCATTTCTACTGAAATGCTGTCTTCGTCGTGGCTGACTAATTCCGGTTCCTCTCCCAAAAAAGCTAAAGAATTCTCTGGCTCATGTACTGGCTGAGGTAATAGTATATCTGAAATTTCTATAGTGATATCACGTACCCTTTCATTAGGTAATTGTGAGTTTTCAAGGGTAGGTTCTGGCTCATCTATAGGATAATTTAAGGATATGTCTGGTATTTCTTGATAAATTGGGGAATCATCTGGGCCTACGGCTTCTAGAGTCTGAGTCGTGGCTTCTGGCTCTTGATTACTCACTTTTGACTCCTGAGTTCTGTCTACCAGATACTCAAGCGCTTGCAGAGCCTCTGTTGCGCTCTGGTATCGGTCTTTACAGTGATAGCGTACCATTTGGTTGAGTACAGAAACCAGTTGCTCGCTAACTTGCCTTTGTTGATGCCACTTTTGTTTGTCAGCTTCTATCTGTAGTTGGGTGGGATGCAGTCCAGTCAGCGCTTGAATAGCGATCGCGCCTAACGCATAAATATCGCTGTTAGGTTTTGGCTGATGTGCCAGTTGTTCGGGTGGTACGTACCCGGCTGGTGGAAGAGAAAAGCTCAAGTCCAGTGTTTCTGGGGGATTGGTTAATGAGTCAGATATCGATCGAACTGCGCCAAATTCAATCAAACAATATTTGCCATCTGAGGCGCGTTTGATAATATTGTTTGGCTTAATATCGCCGTGAATGATGCCTTGACCGTGAACGAATTCTAGAATACTCAATACTTCTTGCAATAGCTGGATGGTTCGAGTTTGGTTCCAGCGTTTTCCACAGCGTTGGCTGGTTGGCAATAGGGTACTCAGGGGTATTCCGGGAATGAATTCTTGTACTAAGTAAAAGCCTTGGTCATCTTCAAAGTAAGCTAATACTTGCGGAATGCGATCGTGTTCGCCCAAATATTTTAATGTATGAGTTTCGCTGACAAACAAACGCCTAACTGTTTGCAAGAAATGGGAGTCGTTACTAGCAGGTTTGAGATGCTTAATTACACATTTAGGATGTTTGATTGATAAAGTGTCTTTAGCAATATACGTCCGTCCAAATGCACCAGCATTCAAAACTTGGATTATTTGATAACGATCGTCTAGTAAATTACCCAACATTGGGTGACTCGCTTCAGCGTGCAACAGGATTCTTGGCATACGACCCCGGTAGTCTTTTTCTAAGGTTGATGAAATTTGTGAAAGCTAAATAAAGCAGCGCGTCCAGTCTGCTTTTTTTTGGCAGATTACACCACTAGAGAATTAACTCTAGTTAGTGATATGGATAAATATGAAAAGTTGCTTTTCTATGAAAGCTTTTCGCTGACTTATTTGCTTGTTCAGGATGAAACTGTGGAATTTACGGAAACGATCTGAGGAATTTTATGTGGTTGCCAGTTGCTAGTATTAAAAAATTCAAGCCTCATCGGATCGAATACTTAAATAAATGTACATCCCAAAAAGGCCCGATCGCGATCGGGAATTTCAGAGTCAGTAAAATCGCTTTCAACCAGTTTGTATCGGATCTGCCAAAATAGATATCAAACTAATGCCTTCCCTGGCATTTAACACTGGCAGCAATATTATACTACTACACGAGTATATATATGTGGCGGGGAACGCTTATGCCAGATGGTAAATTTACTGGCTTTGCTGTAAGCTGGATATAATGCAAAAACTATAAATTTATACCTTTCACGAGAGGGATTAAGGTTTAGCCTCATATAATTAAATTAAAAAGAGTTTAATTAAACTTTGATTTGCTGGCCAGCTAAAATAGTGGCCATTTAACCCATTTTTTATTTTGCGTCCCGTACAAATTTGTTTTGAACGGTTGTCCAGGTTGCTTTCTTTTGACTACCCTACATGAGCTTGATTATAAAATTTGCAGTTGAGTAAAGCTGATAATTTTATGAAAAATACGTTATTTGCCCGGATAGTGACTGTTTTCGCTTTCACGTTAAGTTTTGCTTCTGTTGGCGAGCGCTCCGGTGCTGCCCCAACTCCAAACTTCTTCTGCGGTATAAAAGATGGTGTCCCGACTACGATCGCCCATACTTCACGGGGAGATGTACCGGTAATTCGATGGGTTTCCGATTATTTCAGCAACGCGGGGTACACTCCCCAGCGACGCTGCATAGAAGTTTCGGAAAAATTCCAAACTTTTTACAATAATGGAACGCTCAATTATATCACCACTGGAGTAATCAATCGCCAACCAGTGGTATGCGTTGCCGAAACTCCTGGCAGTCCTTGCAGTGAAGTGCTATTTACTTTAGAAAAAAAAGACGATCCGAATGTCGTATTGCAACAATTATTTAACGTGCGAGTTCGCGCTACAACAGCAGCAATTACGAGAGGAGGAAGCCTAATTAATCAAAATGAACCTATATATATCAATGTCAATGATTATTTAAATAAAACTCCGGCGGAGGAAGGTATTTCTCCATTGAGCGAAACAATTTTACCAAGAGAATCAGTAAAATCTCAAGTTTTTGTGTCTGACAATGGAAATCAGGAAACTAATCCTCCTAATTTGGTAGAAGCTCTTTCCCAAGTCAACTCGACTGAGGCGGTATCCGCGATCGAACAAAGTTGGGAAAGGGATTATGAAAACTATTTTAAAACTAATCTTTCTAACACGGCTTTTGGGTCAAGAGAAATCGCAGAAACTTTAGCTAAATTAGCGAAACAAACTGGCAAAAAGCCAGCCTTAATTTATGCAGTACCGACTCCCGAACGACTGGAATTGATATTAGTTTTACCTCAGCAAGCACCGATTCGGAAAATGTTACCGGAAGCGAACAAAGACGCGCTGTTGAATGTGGTGAGACAGTTCACCAGAGAAGTAACAGACCCTACCAGAGTAAATACAACTACCTATTTACCTGCTGCTCAAAAGTTATACGGGTGGTTAATTGCACCGCTAGCATCTGAATTGGCAAGTAATCAAATAGATACTTTAATTTTCTGTATGGGTAGTGGTTTGCGGAGTATACCTTTAGCAGCTTTGCACGATGGGCAAAAGTTTTTAGTTGAAAAGTACAGTATCGGATTAATTCCAGCTTTTAACATGACCGATACTCTTTATAAAGATATTAAAAATTTACCAGTATTGGCAATGGGTGCTTCTGAATTTAAGGAACAAGCACCTTTAATTTCCGTGCCTGTTGAGTTGTCAGCAATTTTAGAAGACGTTTCCGGAGTACTTTGGCCCGGTTCTTGGCAGGGAAAACAGTTTTTAAATCAGCAATTTACTTTAAATAATTTGAGGAATCAACGAGCGTCTCAACGGTTTGGAATCGTTCATTTAGCTACTCATGCCGAATTCAGATCGGGATCGCCGAATAACTCTTATATTCAGTTTTGGGATAGTAAATTAACACTGGATAAAATGAGACAATTGCAATGGAATAATCCACCAGTGGAATTGTTAGTATTGAGTGCTTGTCGGACGGCAGTGGGAGATGAAGATGCGGAGATGGGTTTTGCGGGTTTAGCGGTGAATAGCGGCGTAAAGTCAGCACTGGCTAGTTTGTGGAGTGTTAGCGATATTGCAACTTTGGCACTGATGACTGAATTTTATCAACAGTTAAGAGTAGCGCCAATTAAGGCGGAGGGATTGAGACAAACGCAAATCGAAATGTTGCGGGGAAACGTGCGTTTTGAGGATGGAAAATTGCAAGGGCCAATGTTAGGAGAAGGGGTATTTTTGCCACCTAAATTAGCTGCTTTGGGAAATACGGATTTCAAACATCCTTTTTATTGGGCGGCTTTTACGATGATTGGTAGTCCTTGGTAAGTGGGAATTATTCTAGCAGTGTAGTGTCAGAAGTCTTCATTTGCCCTCAAATGCGCTGAGAATATCGTCCGGCAAAGGAGAATCGAAATTATCTGGAACGGTAAACTCACCGCACACAAACCTAATGGTCGTAATTGCTTCTTACTGGCAATAGGTTTAAGTTCGGCGATCGGTTTATCAGACCTAATAATAACAAGGGTTTCACCAGCTTCTACTCGATCCCGTAAGCCATGATTTTGGGAAAGCTTATACCCATCCTGAGTTAAAATAAAATATAGATTTATACCAAAACAAATTTTCCTCTATGAACGCTTTGCCAGAAATCGAAGCAGCGATTAAACAGCTACCAGAAAATGATATTCGCCAATTAGCAGGATGGATTCAAAACTATTTAAATGAAAAGTGGGATAGACAAATGGAAGAGGATTTGGCAGCAGGTAAATTAGATGCTCTGATTGCGAAAGCAGAAGCAGATATAGCAGCCAATAACGTGAGGGATATTGATGAAATCCTTGACAACTTCTGATTTTTAGAAAGCTTATGCAGCCTTATCTCCCGAAATGAAATAGCAAGCTCGAAAAGTCTATCAGCTTTGGAAACAGAACCAATTTCATCCATCTTTGCACTTCAAAAAGGTAGGCAAAAACTTATGGTCGGTTCGGATTACGGAAGACTACCGCGCATTAGCTTTAAAAAAAGGGGAAGATTATTACTGGCTGTGGATTGGCTCTCACGATGAATATGATGCTTTGCTGAATTGATAGAGGTGGGATACTATTAAGTACATTCGATTTTGAATCGTTAGGGTGACGCACCATCTTTAAAGTTAATCTCATTTTCAATTAATTCAAAAAATTGGGAAATCTGTTTGGTCGATCGCAGGTGATAAACGTTTTTGGTACTTTGTGCTTGCTTGATATACTCGCGATATCGTGGGGTTAATTTCTCGTGACATAACCAAAGTACGCGGTAGCTACTAAGCGAACTTCTCAACATAGGACTATTTTGCGGCCAGCCTTCTGGTGGTTTAAAATAACCTATGATGAATCGTTTAGTTACCCACCAGAAATGCACATATAGAGGTAGATCGATATAAACCAGACTATCTGCCGCATCAAGCCTCTGCCAAAGGGTTTCCATACAACCAAATCCGTCAATAATCCATCGATCGGCATCTAAAATTTGCTGATGGGTACGCTTATAGTCTTCATGGGGAACTTCCGTACCCCCTGATTGAAATTTAATCTTGTCTAAGACGTGAAGTGGTAAACCAGTGATTTGGGATAATCTCTTGCTTAGAGTTGATTTACCGCCTCCAGCATTACCAAACACCGCTACTTTTTTCATGGCCATTCTCCTTTTAGTGCTTTTCTGTCACTTCGTAAGGCAGATTTTGTGTAACGAATTATTTCTGTAGTATATTTATAACACAAAATTGAATTGTGTAGCAGTTCTGCCTATCGATCAAGCTGTTAAACAATTAGCGCCTTCTTTGCTCAACCAAGCTAAAATATTAACAGTCACACTGCCAAGAAAATGAAAATGCAAGTCAAAGATATGACAGTTGAACAACTCTCAGACCTAATTCGGCATATCGTCGAACAATGTCTAGACGAGTATTTTGGAGATCCTGACGAAGGAAAGGAAATTAAAGCAGAAGTTAAGCAACAGTTGATAGAGCAAATGCAGCGAAGAGAAGCAGGAAAACGCGGAATTCCAGCAGAGGAAGCTTATCAGAAATTGGGTTTGCAAGCGGAATGAATTATTCAGTTGAGTACGAACCTGAAGCGTTGATAGCTTTGGATAAACTGAGTGGCGCTGTACGCAAACGTATTGTTAATAAAATTGAATGGTTAGCTGCAAACTTTGACCAAATTACCCCCGTTCCTTTGACAGCTAATCTGGCAGGTTATTTTAAGCTAAGGGTGGGTGACTATCGGGTGATTTATGGTTTTAATGTTGAGTTAAATACGATCGCTATTTATCAGATCGGACACCGCAGGGAAATTTATGGTTGATTGATAGAGATATTGCAATTGTTTGAATTCCTAGAGAAAGCTGACTGGGTATGCACGAACTGCTGGATCTACCGTTGCAATTGTCAGGCCATTTTGTAAAGCTTGACAGATGAGCATCCTGTCAAATGGATCGCGATGTAATGGGGGCAGTTTAGCCAGTTGAATTACCATATTTTCATCAAGCGCAAGACTGGCAATTTGATGACGATCGCGCTGTTTGGGTAAATAATTTTCGGGACGATCGGGCAGAGGTAACTTACCCAACTGATATTTAACAATTGCTTCCCAAATTGAAATTGCACTCAGATAAACTTCGTTATTTGGATCGCGAATTGCATCCCGAATATCTGTTGGTAATTTAGGATCGCCACTGATGTACCATAAAAAGATATGTGTATCTAGTAAAATCTTCATTTGCCCTCGAATGTGCTAAGAAGATCTTCTGGTAAAGGAGCATCGAAATCATCTGGAACGGTAAACTCGCCTGCACACAAACCTAATGGTCGTAATTGCTTATTACTAGCAATAGGTCTAAGTTCGGCGATCGGTTTATCAGATCTCATAATTACAACAGTTTCACCAGCTTCTACTTGATGAAGATATTTCAAAGGATCGCGTTGTATTTCATCAACTGTGACGTTTAACATTAGGTTGTATCAATGCAACTAAATTTGATTTATTAGCTATATGGTAACAGGGATACAATCGCATTTTTATCGCACTCACAAATACGCACAGCGCTAAGTTCCGAATTTATTCAGAAAATCGAAAAAGATGAACGATCGCTCTCATTTTAGCAGTCAAAAATCGGCGTTGAGATTTAAGTTCGATGTAAAGCGATCGCACTCGATTTAAGTTGATGTGAAGCGATCGCTAGCGCCTCACCGATTATTTTGGCTTCCGTCCGCTCCAACGACTTGTTAAACTGCGTTTTGGCGACAATTTCACGACTTCCCTGCCGCTTTCAGCTTGCTGTTTCTGCAAATCTGCAAAAATTGCTTTTAAGTCGTAGTTGAATGACTTTGCATATTCGTCACGAATCCGGTGGATTTCTTCTACTATTTCATCTTGCAACATATTAACCTTCCAACAGTTCGTAGGGTGTACAAAGGATGGGTAACTCGTATCCGAAGTCAAGACTGATTTCTGCCAGCTTTCCCTGAATTTGCGCGTTTAGCTGTCATCAGCAATATCTTCGTGAGTAGAAACAGGTAAAGGTTGCCCAACAGATAACAAAGTGCTTTGCGGTAATCTATCTTGAATTTGCCTCAAAATTGCTTCCAACTCTACTTTTGGACTGGTCTGTAAGCCAAGACACTGTGCTATTCCATTCCCGTCCGTACTCCATCTTTGTGAAAGCTGAATACGGTAGCCTGAAGTTTCAGCAAGCAATTCATAGGAGTGAAAGTGCATAGGATTTCCAAGGTGAGCGTCCTGAATATGCTCAAAAGAGAACTCTCGTTGCATATATTCAATAAGGCAATCTTGAGCTACCAAGACAAGATGTTTGCTGAGATGTTCAAAGGTATGAATTTTGTGGTGGAGTTGCATCAAAATTGTCTTTGCTGTCATCTTCCAATTCATACCAAACCGCTTTCCTGATGTAACGTCCGCATCTCTCACTTGGATACCCTGATTTTGAAGAAAACGTTGTCTTTCCGGCCACACAGTACCAGTGGTATCGAGTGTTTGTAACTCAATACCAACAAAGTCAATAACTTTTTCCCCTCGTACAGAAGCAAGACAATAATCTATGCTGCCTCCTGGCACTGAAATTTCCGGAACAATCCGAAGTTCATTGCCAGGTTCATGCAATGTCAATAAATGAATACAGTCCATAAAGATTTGGCTACGCTCAAGAAGCCGAAACGGACAAATGATAATGTTTCGGGCTTCTCTACCATAGGAAACCGTGCAGGTACCAATGGTAATATCAGGCTCGCTCTTCCGATTTTTGAGGCATTTACGAGCCAAAAAAGGACAGTTCTGGTTAAACGCAATATTGTTCCAAGGAAAAGAGTGATTTGTAGGATTCCCGTATAATTCGGTAACTTTAGTCATTAGGGTAAGCCACACCTTTCACGAGCAATAGTGATATACTCACCTGAGACATCAATTCCAATGGATTTCCTTTGTAATTGGTAAGCAACTAAGCTTGTTGTACCTGTTCCTACAAATGGATCTAGAACAACACCGAATTGTGGGCAGGTAGCAAGAATTGGAATTTTACAGAGATCTTCAGGATAAGGTGCAAAGTGAAGTTTTCGCTTTTGAGTATCTTCTGGCAAAATATCCCAGACATCGCTAGGTTTACTGCCATTTGGATGATATTTGATAAAATAGAAGCCACGTTCAGCAAGTTCACGCGCCCGTCCAGAAACTTTTGCTGAGTCTGAATGGGTGGTTCGTTGCTGGCCACGAATAATCATGCGAAAGTCAGATATTTTACCTACTCTTACTTCTTCTAACACTTCGTCAATAGCCTTGAGTGCATTTATCCGTTCGCAATCATTAAGTGCTGTGGATAATTCAATTTGCCGTCTATAACGTACACCGGAAACACCTGTCGCAGAAATTACAGAACCGTTGACAACCTTAGCTTGTCTTGGCTTTGATCGAATTGCATCAACATCATAGAAATAACGATCTGTTTTTACAAAGTGAAAAAAATGCTCATATACGTTTCTGAGTTTATCTTTGGCGTTATCTGGGGCACCTTTTACCTTATTCCAAACAACACTATTACGAAGAATCCAGCCTTGTTTATCGGTCATCTCAAGAGCAACTCGCCAGGGGATACCAATCAAACATTTATTCTGATAAGCATCTCCGATATTGAGCCAGAAAGAGCCACTAGGTTTAAGAATTCGCTTTATCTCATAAAAAAGTGCAAGTAGTTTTTTGATGTAGTTCTCCCACTTTTCCTCCAGCCCAATTCCTCCATTAGCATAAACTCTGTGCCTCCAGTAAGGTGGGGATGTTATTACACAGTCGATGCAACGATCGGGAAATAGCTTTAAAAGTGCATAAGTATCAGCTTCTAAAAAAAGGGGTATATGGTCTGATGAGGTGAGATAGTTTTTGACCTCACTTACATTCTCTAGAAGTTGGTTTCCCACAACCATTGAGATACCTAGCAACTACAAGTCATAAGTTTACTGGAAGTTGGGGGAATCCGCATTATGCCCCCGACTCAAAAACCCGGTTTCTCAAATCCGATATGCCTACGGCAGACTACGCCAACGCACTCCACCCAAAAATCCCGACAGCGCTAAAATCATTAAGCAACATCACTTCTGTCTCTCATGTCCCACGCTGCCGACACCAAAAACGGTCATCTTCCCACCGGAGTAAACCTAAATAATCAGAATTCGATTCGCATTCGGGGTGCGAGGCAGCATAACCTGAAGAATATCGATTTGGAATTGCCTCGCGATCGCCTTATCGTTTTCACTGGCGTCTCTGGTTCTGGCAAGTCTTCCCTCGCTTTCGATACAATATTTGCGGAAGGGCAGCGTCGCTATGTGGAATCCCTCAGCGCCTACGCGAGACAATTTCTGGGACAATTGGATAAGCCGGATGTGGATGCGATCGAAGGTTTGAGTCCTGCAATCTCCATCGACCAAAAATCGACTTCCCATAACCCGCGTTCGACAGTCGGGACGGTGACGGAAATTTACGATTATCTGCGATTGCTGTTCGGACGCGCTGGCGAACCTCATTGTCCGCATTGCGATCGCTCGATCGCTCCCCAAACCATCGACCAAATGTGCGATCGCATTTTAGCACTTCCCGATGGCACGCGGTTCCAAATCCTTGCACCCGTCGTGCGCGGGAAAAAGGGGACTCACCGCAAACTGCTTTCTTCTCTGGCGTCGGAAGGATTTGTCCGCGTGAAGGTAGATGGAGAGGTGCGCCAACTGGATGAAAATATCGAGTTAGATAAAAATTATACACATAATATAGAGATCGTCGTTGACCGCCTGGTGAAAAAGCCAGGTATTCAGGAACGTTTGGTCGATTCCCTCTCTACTTGCTTGCGGCATTCACAGGGAATTGCGATTATTGATGTTTTAAATAATACTTCGGGTGGGGAGAGCGCGTCGCGAATTCATAGTACGTATATAATAAATGATGGGCAAAACGATGTCAATAGCTATGAAGAATTACCCCCAGAATTGATATTTTCAGAGAACTTTGCTTGTCCCGAACATGGCGCGGTAATGGAAGAATTATCGCCGCGTTTGTTTTCTTTCAATTCGCCTTATGGTGCTTGTCCGAGTTGTCATGGATTGGGAAGTTTGCGAACATTTTCGCCAGACTTGGTAGTACCAGACCCGAAAGCACCTGTCGGAGATGCGATCGCACCTTGGGCGGAGAAGGAAAATTCCTATTACACGGATTTACTTTACAATGTCGGAAAAGCACACGGCTTTAAGTTGCACGAACCTTGGCATCAGTTAACACCAGAACAGCAACAGATAATTTTGTACGGTTCCGACCAACCAATTTTTATCAAAGAACGCAATGATTATCGCAAGTTTAGCGGCGTAATTACGATGCTGCAAAGGTATTACGATGACAGCGCTTCCGAATTGCAAAAGCAGAAGTTGGAACAGTATTTAATCGATCGACCTTGCGAAGTTTGTCAGGGTAAAAGGTTGAAACCAGAAGCGCTATCGGTGAGGTTAGGACAATATCGAATGTTGGATTTAACCGGAGTTTCGATCGCGGAATGTAAGGAACGGGTAAATAATTTGAAGTTGAGCGATCGCCAAGCGCAAATCGGCGACTTAGTGTTGAGAGAAATTAAAGCGAGATTGCAATTTCTCCTCGATGTCGGGTTAGATTATTTGACCCTCGATCGATCGGCAATGACACTTTCGGGAGGAGAAGCGCAACGGATTCGCCTCGCCACTCAAATCGGATCGGGATTAACAGGAGTTCTCTACGTTTTAGATGAACCGAGTATCGGTTTGCATCAAAGAGATAACACCCGGTTATTGAAAACTTTAACCAAACTTCGGGATTTGGGAAATACTTTAATTGTCGTCGAACACGATGAAGAAACGATTCGCACGGCAGATCATATAGTAGATATCGGCCCGAAAGCAGGGATTCACGGCGGCGAAATTGTGGCGCAAGGAAACTTGGAGAAATTGTTGGCGGCGGAGGAATCTTTAACAGGTGCTTACTTATCGGGAAAACGAGTAATTGAAACGCCAGCAACTAGGAGAGAAGGAAATGGTCGATCGCTTTCGATCAAAAACGCCAATCGAAATAACCTTAAATATATAGATGTGGAAATTCCTCTCGGAAAACTCGTCTGCGTGACTGGCGTTTCCGGTTCGGGAAAATCTACTTTAATTAACGAATTACTTTACCCAGCTTTGCAACATCACCTGTTTCGGAAAGTACCTTTTCCCAAAGAGATGGAAGGAATGGAAGGATTGGATGCGATCGATAAAGCGATCGTGATCGATCAATCGCCAATTGGCAGAACTCCCCGTTCCAATCCCGCCACTTACACGGGAATATTTGATTCCATCCGCGATATCTTTTCCCAAACCATCGAAGCCAAAGCCAGAGGTTACAAACCCGGTCAATTTTCCTTCAACGTGAAAGGGGGAAGATGCGAAGCTTGCGGCGGTCAGGGAGTGAATGTAATCGAGATGAATTTCCTGCCAGATGTGTACG
This sequence comes from Leptolyngbyaceae cyanobacterium, assembly GCA_036703985.1. GTDB lineage: Bacteria > Cyanobacteriota > Cyanobacteriia > Cyanobacteriales > Aerosakkonemataceae > DATNQN01. Next base: position 13,454 of record DATNQN010000052.1, on the reverse strand, counting down.
TGCAATGCGAAGTTTGCAAAGGCGATCGCTACAATCGAGAAACGCTGCAAGTGAAATACAAAGGAAAATCGATCGCAGATGTTTTGAACATGACAATTGAGGAAGCTTTGGAAGTATTCCAAAATATTCCCAAAGCAGTTAATCGCTTGCAAACATTAGTCGATGTTGGTTTGGGATATATCCGTTTAGGACAACCTGCACCCACCCTTTCCGGCGGTGAAGCGCAACGAGTGAAATTAGCAACTGAATTATCCCGTCGCGCTACGGGAAAAACGATCTATTTAATCGATGAACCGACAACTGGATTATCGTTTTATGACGTTCACAAATTACTAGATGTCTTGCAAAGATTGGTGGATAAGGGGAATTCGGTATTAGCGATCGAGCATAATTTAGATGTAATTCGCTCTGCCGATTGGGTAATCGATTTAGGGCCGGAAGGTGGCGATAAGGGAGGAGAAGTGATTGCAGTGGGAACGCCGGAAGAGGTGGCGAAGTGCGATCGGTCTTATACTGGGCAATATTTGAGGCAGGTGTTGCAGCAGCATCCGTCAACATTCGCGACTAAAGGTTAGAATTATCTTAATAAGATGCTATTTTTATAAAACAATGGTTCATATATTCTATTCTTGGCAATCTGACTTGCCCAATAACACCAATAGAGGTTTTATAGAAAAAGCCTTAAAAAAGGCTGTCGCTTCTCTTGAAAAAGAGGACATAAATATTGATATACGTATAGACCAAGCTACACAAGATGTCCCTGGCACCCCAGGTATTGACTCTACAATATTTGACAAAATTTCTGAAAGTCAAATATTTGTTTGTGATGTTACACCGATAAATTCTTCATTACCTGGACAATATACAGGGTTTCTAGATTGGGTAATGTACAGCCTGAATACAAAGAACTTTGGCCTAAAAAAACTCTGCGTACCTCGTTCAACTGGGAACCGCTATAATACAAAATTGACACCAAATCCTAATGTTATGGTAGAGTTAGGATATGCAGCAGGATGTATAAGTTGGAACCAGATAATTTGTATATTAAACACTGCCTATGCTGCTGAAAAAGAATTGCCTTTTGATATTAGGAATAGAAGGATATGTACTTATCATTGCCCAGAAAATTTAAAAGATAAATCAGAAGAGAGAAATAAACTAACTGGAAAAATAAAGGAGAATATTGAATCTATTATAGCAAGTATTACAAATATAACTTTTAATCAAATTGCATTTGAACAGTTAAAGAATGATTTAGAAAGTCATGCTCAAATGCTTTTTTATATGTTTAAAGCCTCTGTAAAAGCTGTACCTGAGCAAAAATATAGAGAATTAGAAGACTTTTTTGATGATGTATATTATCGCGAAATAGCTTATTTAAACCTTTCTAAATCTGCTGTATCATTTGGCTCATCGAGGACAAGCTGGGATGAATATATATCTTCAGGCTGCTCTACGCTTAAGAACTCACTGACTCGAACTTTAGATAGGTACTCACATAAATTATCATCGCAGATAGTTGCATTAATGGAAAGTATTATTAATGATGGTTTTATCAAGCTTATGCTCAATATTCAGGCATTGAACGCTCCAGAATATAATTCATTGCCACGGTTTACAAGTTTATTTGAATTTCCTGGTATACAAGAAACGGTTAGAGATCATATAGAAAAGTTTTTAAAGCTTGTAGAAATTTATAATCAAAATTCCGCTTCAGAGAAGAATATAAAAATGTCTAATACCAAGTGGGATCGTTGGTGGGATGAACACGTTCAGCCACACATTGGGCATGGTCGAATATAGGGTTTGACTAAATAAACAATGGACTGAGTGTTGATGATTCAAGCAAGTTAAATCTAAGTAGGTGTTGGTAGTCGAGATATGATCTCCAAAAATAAAGCCAATTACTTACTACTCCGCAGTCTTTTAGTAAAGCTGCTATGCCCTTTTCTCTGTAAGTAATAATATCGCCTTCTGATTGGTATATTTTTACTTCTGCGATATACCCAAGCATCAAGCGACTTCATTGGCTTTCGGATATTCCAACTTAGAGGAAATAGCTTAATTTCATAGTCTGGAAAATCAGCCATTACTTCTGTCTCAACGCATGACATGGCTTCTCGATCTTCTGGAGATATTTTGCGATTGTAGTAGCATAGAATCGTGATAGTCTTTTCATCCCATCCCACCGTCACGCCGCAAAGTGCTGGTGAAACTTCTCCCAAAAGCGCTCTTTTAACTGACGAAATTACGCTATTTCGCATTTCAACTGTCTGCATAATTTTACGGCCTCGCTGGAACGATGTGAACTCCCGCTTGGGAATAGTGCAAGATTGCCTTTGATGTTAGTGTAGCAACTCCGCTACTAGGATCGATGTACTCTCCAATAATTTCGCCAAAATCTACACGCTCTTTAAATCCTGGTTGTCCAAAAGTACCCTTGAGAGGTTGTCCCGTTCCAGCAAAACGATTGATGAGATCCTGCGGATCTGGATGGGTTAATATGCTTTTACCGGGGATATAATTTGGATAGCCGGGGATATGCTTACCCTGCTTAACAAAATCAATATTCAGTCTTCCGTTAGTCACTTCACTGCCAGACCTACTAAATACACCATTATGACATTTCCAATCTTCCCACACTCATCGCAAATTTAGCGATCGCACTTCGGATATGTGCAAGTTTGGAAGTGCGATCGCACATCCAAAGACCACATCCATTAAAATATTAAAAGATTCTAATCAAAGGATGAGATGGAAGGTAAAAGATTTATCCGCACCCTACGATTAAAAAACTTCCTATCCTACGGAAGTGAGGGTGAAAAAATTGAACTACAACCTCTAAATGTTTTGATCGGCCCCAACGCATCTGGCAAGTCGAATTTCATCGAAGCAATTGGAATTCTACAGGCAACATCCACAAACCTGCCTGCTCCAATTCGTCAAGGAGGAGGCATCAACAATTTCCTTTGGAAAGGGACAAAGGAGATTCCGACAGCGGAAATTGAGGCGACCATAGACTATCAGAAAGAAAGTATGCCTCTACGCTATAGAATTGCGCTCACCGCTGTTGAGCAAAGGTCGGAACTTGTGGATGAAGCTATAGAAGATGAAGAGAAAAAATATCAAAATGAAGAAGATGTCTATTTTTACTACCGATATCAGCGCGGTCGTCCAGTCTTAAACGTTAAAAATTCCATTGAAGGAGAACCAAGCAAACGTTTGCTTCGCAGAGAAGATCTTTTGATAGATCAATCTGTTTTGTCTCAGAGAAAAGATCCAGATCTGTATCCAGAACTCTCATATTTGGGAGATCGATTTTCCAAGATAGGTTTATATCGGGGCTGGCAGATAGGTAGATATTCGCCACCAAGAATGCCTCAGCAAACAGACTTACCCGAACATCCTCTACTAGAAGATGCGAGTAACCTCGGACTTGTTTTGAACAACTTACAATACCAACTAGGAAATAGACAAATTATCGAGAAGCTAAAAAAATTTTATGATGCAGCTGAAGAACTTAGCATCAAGTTTTCCGGTGGTACAGTTCAGATATTTATCCGTGAAACTGGACTAAATCAACCAATTCCTGCAACTCGTCTTTCAGATGGCACACTCCATTATTTATTCTTAATGGCTTTACTCCTTGACCCAACTCCACCACCACTGATCTGTATTGATGAACCGGAGATCGGTTTACATCCAGATATTCTACCCACAATTGCTGAAATGTTAGTCGAAGCATCTGTGCGGACACAATTAATTCTTACCACTCATTCTGATACTTTGGTTTCTGCACTTCCGCCAGAGTCAGTGGTGGTATGCGATCGAGATGATAAGGGAAGCCATTTGCGTCGTCTTGATCCCGAACGACTGAAAAAATGGTTAGAAAAGTATACTCTAGGAGATCTTTGGCGGATGGGTGAAATCGGAGGAAACCGATGGTAAAGGAAATCCGCATTTACATCGAGGGTGGTGGAGATTCAAAAAATACAAAAGCTTCGCTACGCCAAGGATTTAGCACTTTTCTAAACAAGCTAGTTGAGATTGCACGAAGTAATCGAATTAAATGGCAAATTATTATGTGTGGCACTCGTAACAGCGCTTTTGGTGACTTTCAGAATGCTTTGGAAGATCATCCAGAAGCTTTTAATGTACTGCTGGTAGATGCGGAAGCGCCTGTTAAAAAAACGCCTTGGGAGCATTTGAAGTTTAGGGATAATTGGGATTCACCAGGAGTAGATGATAATCACTGCTATTTAATGGTGCAAACAATGGAAGCATGGTTTATTGCTGACATTGATACTTTAAAGAAATATTATGGTCAAGGTTTTAAAGAAAACTGCATTCCCAAAAATCCCAATGTGGAGAGTATTAATAAAGATAGCTTGGAGCCAAGTCTGAAGGAAGCTACCAGGGATACATCTAAGGGTGAATACCAAAAAATAAAACACGCCTCCCAGCTTTTAGAAAAATTGGATGTTACTAAGGTACGGCAGGCTTCTCCTAATTGCGATCGCCTTTTTACAACCCTTGCTCAAATCATGGGCGAAACAATCTGAAAAGTTCAGAATTTAGAAAAGGATGTTAATGAAAAATTAGCTAAATTAAAAACAATTCAAGAAAAGGAGTCAGAAGAATGAAATTACCTTATACTATTGTCATTCAATGGAGTGATGAAGATGGATGTTATTTAGTCCATTTACCAGAGTTTCCCCACTCAACAATTTCATACTCATGGCGATACATATCAAGAAGCATTAAATAACGCGCAAGAAGTTTTAGAATTACTCGTTGAAGAATATCAACAAGACGGTAAACCTTTGCCTCAACCTAAACCGCTAGTTACTATTTCTCAAGTTGCTTAGGGTGCGGAGTGAGGGAGTGCGATCGCATTTTAGGTATATGGAAGTGACGAGAAACCCGGTTTCTTTAAGAAACCGGGTTTCTGTTCGGGGTTAATAATAATTTTTACTGCGATCGCAATATTTCAAAACACAACTATTGGTTAGTAATACTGATATTGCGATTGGGAGTCAAACGACTCGGTTCTAAATTACGACTGGGAGCAAGATTACTAGGTTCTAAATTGCGCCTGGGGGTAAGATTACTCGGTTCTAAACTAGGCAGGGTAGATGGATTGTTATTGAAAGGTTGATCGTTAGAACGACGATTGTTGTTTTCAAAGTCATCGTTAAAGTTACTGTTACCTATTTCTGCGCCGGCATTTTCCGGGCAGTAATATTGAGGTGCTAATTTGAGGGTAATTTCGATGTTTTGCTTGCGTGCGTTATCGCGGGTCAAGTTACCAGAAGGTCGTAATTGTGCGATATCTTCAGAACGTATTTGTTCAACTGTTTGTCCTTGCTCTAAACGCCTGCATACTGATTCGGGATCGGAACGAGTTGCCGAAAGCATTCTTCTCACATTTTCATCGGGATAGGTTTCTGCTAACCGTTCGTATTGGGATGAGTATTGAGAAAAAGCAAGTCTTGTTCTTCGCACAGACCGTTGAAATCGTGAAGTTGCGGTTTGAGTTGTAGCACCGCACAATCGCCCTAAATCTAGGGTGCGTGCGTTGGAGGTGGTCATGTAGCAGGGGAGATCCCCAGTTTCTAGTTCCGGTGACTTGACTGGAAAACCGTATTGGGTTGGTTGCAGCTGACTAATAGCAGGATGTGATGTGGTGGCGATCGCGATCGCAGACAACACAGCACCCCGCCCCAAAGCTCTTAACATAGAAAATACCCGATCGCTGATTTCAGAATTCCCTACTGCTGAGAGCGAAGTTCGATCGGCTAACCAACTTCATAAATTCTTTATATTCCGTTCATATAAATCTTAATAAATGTCACTGTTGGAAAACGCGATCGCGCCTTTGGCTCGAATTATTAACTAACTCTTAAAATTGACCGTTCCACAGTTTAACCATCCTTTATCCCATCCCAAACAAAAAGTCAAGAATATCATCCATCAATTAATGTGATTGCCATCACACTCATCTGATATCTTGCCTCACTAAATATTGTCGTAATTGTCATCCTCCATCAAAGTCATCAGTCACCAAGGAATAGGGAAAAAACAATTAAATTTAATATTGTGCCTTTCCCCCTATCGTTATGCTATCTCAGAGCTTTTTCACAGAAGACACCACCAATAACTCGAAAGTTCTGTATGCGATCGCATTTGGTGATGCCTTAGTATGTTCTCATCACACAGAGTCAAACGTTATGTCAAACAAGCTAGGGCAGCATCCTCCCAACCCTCATGAAGTAATTTGCCAGCTTTTTCTAGATATAGTCAAACGTTATTCTCCAGAAGCAGTTTTATTAGAATTCGATCGATTATTTATTAATCCAGTCGGAACAATTAATTCAGAAAGTCATAAAGCTTTAAAGCAAATTACTTTAGCTAATAACGAACAAGAATTTAGAGGTACATTAAAGCGTTGCATCTATATTTTATTAAATAATTGGATTTTTACTAGAAAGTACCAACCCGCTATTGAATTAGTTGAAAAATTATCTTTCTATCAAACCAAAAATAGCAGTGATAGCACTTCCTTTACATCTTTCAGACATTTGAAACTTTGGCTGGCCAATTTTGTTAATAGCGAAGATTATCAAGAAATTAAATTATTTGTATCTCGATACGAAAATCGAGATAGAACTCACTGGAAAAATCGTTATACTTCTTACTTACTTACTCCTCAGTATGTCAATCAGAAAAATTTACTAGAACAGCGTCAAGCAGCCAAAAGACTATCCGCAGAATTGCAAGAGCAGTACAAATTCGATCTGGCAATGTATACCGCTCGCTGTCAGTGTCCTATATCTAGTGAACAAAGAACTCAAAATCCCACCGCTCTAGGAGAAGAAGCACTCCGTTTAGTTAAAAAATTAGTGACCAAACGAGGTGCTTTCAGTTATGCAAATTTAGCTAATATTTTTCGCAATCAAACTACAGACATTAACTACGAAAATTTTAAACAAAGTTTAATTAGATATTTAATTTATTCTGTAGACAACCAAGGATTAGCAGAAAACTTAAAAACAAAATTAACCCGGAAAATAGAAGCTATTTATCAAAGCCATAACGAAGAAAAATTAAACGAAACCTTGATGCTCAAAACTTGCACTCGGGTGATTGAATTTTTGACCTCCGAGAGAAATGGCGAACCTTCTTCCTTGTTTATTTCTATGGCTTCCCAAGGAAATCCTCTCACTTTAGCAGTTATCCTACTCAAGCTGACCCTGCTTTGCTCTCATAGTCGCACCCATTTAGAAGTTTGCATAGCTAAACTCATCAAACATTACGAAAACTATGATCAATCAGAATGTCAGTGGTTAATTAATTTTCTAGAAATTTGCCAACTTATTTTAACTATTTATACTGAAAACGTTCGATATAATTTGGTTAATATGGAAAATGACACGATGGTAAATCAGCCTATTTTTGATGATAATGCTTATCGAGTATTTTCCCAAGTTAAAAGTAAAGTATAACCGAAAAAAATAGGCTATTATTTAGAAAACTGTAGCCTATCTCAAAAAAGGTTGTTTATATGGCAGATCCGCTGCGTAGTTTGAAGCTTTTACCTTGGGGATCGCTATTACAAGTATCTGCCTTCACCACGGCAGTTGTTATAGCCTTAGAGTTAATATTAAGTTTTGCGATCGAGCAATCTTCTATAATCCGTAGCGTTGGCGCTATTTTAAATAGACCACCCTCAAATTTATTAATGACATTTATCGTTGCCGCTACCGTAGGTGCTTTAGCAGTTGACTTTCTAGAACGCCTCTTTCCCAAAATGAGAATTAATGGAGGTACATTGTGGGCATTAATTCCCTGTTTGGCATTACTACTCGGTGCGAAAGTCTTGTTGCCAATACCACCGACCCTGATTGATTTGAATGAATTTCAGTTAATGGGTATTCCGATCGGTATTTTTTGGAGAGGCGAAAGATATTGGCGATGGTAATTGCCAAGATTGGCGATTAATTGTATTAACAAAATTTCTAAAATAAGGTGCGTGACTTTCAGCTATGACAAAATAATCAAGTTATTAAAATAAGGTCACGCACCCGACACGGCAAAACCGGGTGCTTTGACAGCGATGCTGAACTATTATCGAAATGTTTTCCAGCAAAATATTTTCAAACAAGACTGGCCTATTTTAGAAGTTCCTACTTTGATGATTTGGGGAGAAAACGATACAGCCCTTGGCAAAGAACTGTCTTATGGAACAGAAGCTTACGTGAGAGATTTTCAAATTAAATATATCCCTAACTGTAGCCATTGGGTACAGCAAGACCGACCGGATTTAGTCAATCAGTATATGGCTGAATTCCTTCAAGTTTAAACTTTTTCTTTTGTTTACCTATTCCGATCTGTTTTCTCCTTTGCGGAAAAATTGCTGCAAAATTTCGCTGGGCTTGCGATCCCAGGTATCAATATGTTCGTATATCAAACCATCTTGATTTAGTTGATAAGTAGAATAACCGTTAAAGAAGAGTCGAGGTTGCCAAGGCAGCCGCAAAACTCCCCGTAAAGTCCAATTTGCCAAAATAGTATTTGGGGCTGTTTGATTTACATCATGCAGATCGAAGTAGAGTTCGGTAAAAAATAACCGACCGTGAAATCGCAGCGTCCAAAAAATAATTCGATAGTTTAATTTACCTTTAAATTTGTTAACCGGGTCTTGAAACAAGATATCTTGAGTATAAATATCATAAGAGATGTCTTTCTCAAACAAAGTCGGTAGGTCTTTTTTGAGCGTATCTACTACCCGTTGCATTTGCCGTTGATCTTCCACGTTCTGCGATCGCTATTTTTGCACCAGAATTATTGTACCGACTTTTTAATGGCATTTTTTGAGGGTGCGATCGCATGACACTCCTTCGTGTCGGCTGAGTGCGCCAAACACGAATAAACTAAGAGTTGCAGAAGGCGCAACCCCCTACCGGAATATTGCCAACAGCAGCTAATGCGATCGCGCTACCATAAAAGCAAGCCAGAAAAAGCTTCATTTTCAGTTATTACCATGAAAAGTATCTCCAAAATCCTCGCAATTCTCGTATTTTTTACTTGTCTTTTAGTAGGCATTAACCTACGCAGTCATCCTTGCGAGTTACAAGCTACCAGTAGCGAAGCAATTAGCGTGCAATCGAAGAAACGCATTTACAATAAAATATTCGCTCGTCCGCAAGCTTGTTTACCTAAAAAAATAGTTTTAGGAGTCCCCGATAATCTCAAAAGCGAAACTGGCGAACCGATTAATAATAAAGGAAATCGCGAAGCTCCTAAAATCACTACCGTGATCAATATTTCCGATTCAAGTAATCGATTATTTGTTGGGCGAATCGATCGGATCGGCGGTCAATGGTATTACACTAAATACGATACTTGTTTGGCTTGGAAATGGGCAATCGAAGATGAACAACAAGCATTATATTTAACCTTAGAAAGAAATTTAGAAATTTATTCACCGGAAATAGAAAGCATAATTCTCGTCATTGCTCTGCCGTTTGAATTAATCGAAAAAAATCCCCAAATCTGGGTAAAACCTTATACTTGGAATCGGTTGGGAGGGTTTTATAAATTAACTAGTAACAACTATCGAGAATTGTCTGCCATGCTGCGATTAGTGGAAGAAGACAAACCAGAAGCTAGTGAAGTTTTTTATCCTGGTAAAGAAGTTTCTCCCATCATTGCTAAAGAACTTAATAATATAGACAAGATGGGTGGAGTACATTACAATAAAGACCTCGAACAAAATATATTTCCCCTAGATGCAAAAGGATATCAGTTTAGCGAACAATCTGGTTACTGTGCGGTTCCGCAAGATCTAGTCGATCCTAACGATCCCAATCAGTGCGAGCTCGCTCCGGAAAAATAAAGTTAAGTTTAAAAATCAAACCATCCCGCTATATTGTCTGTTAAAGCTACTGCCACTCGCTCGTCAAGTTGACATTTTATGGATAAAAAAACCGAACCCAAGTCTAGAATACCGAGGTTAGAAAAAAAATATCAAGATGAAACCCGATTGTGGCTAATCCTATTATCTTTAGTGTTTGTTGTATTGTTATTTTTCAGTTTCGCTCAATTTGCCATTCTAGATAACTTTTTTAAGACTACTTTCGATATCCCAGACAGGGCTAAAGTTTTTGGCATTCCTACTAACAATTTACTGGGCTTTATTGCCACGGCAACTTTACCAATTACTGTTTTGATTGATGAGTCAAATATTCTCAATGAAAAAGTAAAGCTAATTTTACCTTTTATTAGCAACAGGTTGTCTACTATCTGGATCGTATTTATAGCCGATCTTCTGTTAACTTCTCTAGCTTTCTGGCAAAGTAACCAATCAAGAGAATTTAGCATCCTCTTAAATTTGTTCACTTCTTTTATGATTGGTGCGTCTTTTTCAACCTTTATTCTTTACTTAACTAAAGGCATCACTGCTGTAGGAACGAAAGCTGGTAACGCATGGCGAAATTGGCAAATAGTTAGCGTTTATGGGATCGATCCCGTACCTTATGGAGATGACGAAAAGGTACGACTCAGTACGGAAGCTGAAATGGCTAGAGAAGAAGTTAAAAATTTGCAAGAAAAACTGCAAGGAAACAATTTAAAATACGATCGGGAAATCCAAATTTTAAAAGATAAAATTACTACTTATGAAAATTACTTAGGGTCTCTAGTACAACTAAAAGAAAATTTTCATCAGTTTAAAGCAATGTTTCAAGACATGGCACCAAAAAGCCAAGCTTTTTTTGATAAATTTTCTGCCATTGAAGAATCTATCTCTAATTTTATCATGCCTAAATTTGAAACTAAATTTGAAATTAAAGAAACCCCTGAGAAAAAAGATGATAATGCCAATCCCGTGGTTTATAAAACTACAACGGCATCTGATGTACCGGAACCTACAAGCAAAAGTAATTCTCCCGAAGTCGAAAAAACCAATCTAGCCTTAATTCATCAAACTAATCACCCAATAACTCGCTTACAATATCAAAATCAGTGGCATAACTTAACATTGCCATCTGATATATCTCCTTTAGTCAGTAATTTACTCAAAGCAATGGAACAGGAAAATTTTCCGGTTCCCAACGTAGTAAAATATATACCTAGAAATAATGTAGGCAGCTGTACCGTATTAGAGTTTGAACCTTATAAGATCGTTGTTTATTGTCGAGACGAAAATTATATGAGGGGAGAAACTTGGACTGGTTCGGATGAACTTAAGTTTAAATGTAAATTAATCCAACAAACTACCAGAGGATTTGTGACGTTAAGTTTTAACGAAGAAGAATTAATTACGGATATTTCTAGTATTTTAGAGCAGATCAAAAGCGCGATCGTCTTGAGAACATCGATGAATGTGGAAGAGTAGTAACGCTACCAAAATCGTTTGCCTACCTACTTAAATAATCGCCATTACCATTACCAAACAATTTCACATCAAGGAACGGGTTGCCGAAAAGCATAAATATCCTTAATTACTCTTACCCAGCCATCGGAAACTGATTCTAAAATGCGATCGCCCTTTTCCTTAGTTGCTACTGTCGGATCTCCCACCACACCACTCTTACTCAAATCTTGCGTTACCCAAGCAAACGCCAACTTTCCTTCCATACTCAAAAGGCTATCATTTGGCAGACTGGGCGGATACTCGGTTACCGCCGCTTCCATCTTCACTCGATCGGGCAAAATTGATAGCATCAAACTAGTTTCTGCATCTCCCGCATGAATACCTAACTTTAATTCTTTGGGCGTTAGTAATTCTCCCACCGTATGAGGAACTCGCCAAGTAAATAAAGGAAAAACCATCAAATCTTCGTATTTTACGTGAAGGTCTCGCGCCGCAATTTCCATCACCTGCGGTTGACCACCATGTGAATTCATTAGCACCAATTTACGAAAACCAGCCCGGTAAATACTATCGCCAATTTCCATAATAGTTGCTAACAAAGTTTGGGCACTCAGGGTAATCGTGCCAGGAAAATGGATATGTTCGCTAGATTTGCCATAGTATAAATTTGGCAAGGCATAAGCAGGAATATCCGGCGGCAGCTTTTCCAATGCTTTACCCAATACTCCAACGCCAATTGCCGCATCGACGATTAACGGCAGGTGTGGCCCATGTTGCTCGATTGCCCCCACCGGTTGGATTAACACCACATTTGCCTTATCTGGGATCGCCTGAATATCAGTCCAAGTTAGGTAAGGGAAAAAACGGTTTGGTGGAATGAAGCCATGAATCATATCAATATAAATGGATGGCACTACGATCTGCGATCGCCCTCTGCTCACCCAGTATAGGACAACGCTGACTCAATTCAGAATTCAGAATTCAGAAGTCAGAATTCAGGAGTCAGAATTCAGAATTCAGGAGTTAGAGTTAACAAATTTTTCATTTCTCTTTCCCTTTCCCTTTCCCTCTTTTACCAATTCACTTGATAAGAGTGTCATTTATCTTTCCCCCTGCCCCCTGCCCCCCTGCCAAAATTAAAAGTGACAGCGTTTAAGTGAAGTGGTATTTCATTTCCCCATCTCCCTGTCAGTTAACTTGGGTAATCCTCATTCTATAAGCAGGAAACGCATCTTTTTTATAAGAACCAACCCAAATCTGATAAGTACCAGGTAACCATTGCCCAGCGATACCAGCGTTTTTTTTATCATAATCATCATTGCACCAAGTCCCTCCAGGGCCACGAATTACCAGAGTGGTGTCATCTGAACTTTCTATTTGCAATCGCAGGTAATTAAACTGGGAAGTCAAAACTAAAGTATGGCTGGGATTTTCTCCCACAAAACCCACACAAGGGCCATTAGCTGTTTCTGGAGTACCGGCGATTTCCCTCGCATTCATCGCTCCGCCGCTAACACCTTGCACGATTTTCGGGTCTGGCTTGAATCCGACTCCGATGCTCACATTCTCAAAAATCGCGATCGAAGAAGTAGGATTAGCCATACTGCTAGCAGGAAGTAAAAAGTAGAAGCTAGCAAGTAAGCCATAAGGAATCAAAGAACCTGGTTTTTTTGGTTCCCTCGTTCTTCCTTTTTCTATATTTTTACTTGCCAATGCTTTGGCGTTTAATCTTGTTTTTAAACCTGACACCCTGCTTCGTAATCGGATAGTCATAAACTGCCTAAACAACAGTAGAGTTAAAAATGCTCTAAATCGGAGGGACGACCCAATTAATAATCGAGTTCCCAACAAAGATAATAATTTACTATAATTTTGCATAAAAGATAGGAAAGAAAGGAATCGAAAAGAGAAAATACTTTTCTTATCTTTTTTATAACAAAAAATTAAAAACTAAAAATGAAGAATTAGCTAATTTTTCATCTTTAATTTTTAATTTTTCGTTTTTTCCTTTCTTTTTCCCCGTCCCTTTCTCCCTATCTATACCAATTCACTTGATAAGAGTGTCATTTATCTTTCC